>JAJZSG010000058.1:7993-10969 GCA_021849905.1 Pseudomonadota bacterium | reverse complement strand
TCCGATCGATATGGCCTGAATTGTATTGCTGATATTTTAATGAATTTGCTCTATTAACAGCATTTATTCTCAGCTTGTTTGGATAAAATCAAGCCGTCTCAACCTGATTATGCATCGCATGGATCGGGTGTATAAAAAATTGTCGTCTACAGAGATTTTATTTATGTAATACCAGTATTTCATTGCATCTGGAAAGCTCGTCCATGGTTTTATTAAACCCATCAATTAACAAAGGATAATCCGGATAGTTAGCAATAACATGCTTGGCTGCATAATCAACAGCTAACTCAGCTTGATTACAAATTAGTTCGTAATCATCAAACTCATTTTTGATATGACGAGCAGCATTTATGAATAATGACATTGACTGTAACATCCGAGCATAGCGCACGGGGTAATCATTCCATCCGTGTGTTTTTAAGGCCTCTACATACATAGATACACAACTTAAATACGTTTTGACAAATTCGCCGTCGTATAAGAGGATTTTTGCTTCGTCTAGATCAATTGATGCGTCATAATTTCGCGAAGGCCAATTCCACTCAATAGGAACATGCATAGGAAATACCCACCAATCATAATGATAGGATTTTGTGAAAAATACGTCTGGTTTCTTTAAAAAAAGATGCTCAAGGGTGTGCCGTTGTATGCGTTTAATGATGCTTAATCGATTGTGTTGATTGAGATTAGCAAGCTTTATTTTTTCTGCTGGTGTTAAATCAGGATTTAGTAATGCTGAATCGGTGTATATTTTAACTGCCTCCATCCTGCGCGCTGTCGCAATATCTTGAATGTTTTCTTTTCGTGATATCATCTGAAGTCCTTATGAAATAATTGATTATATTAACCCATTAAATGGTTTCATACACAGCCACCTAATCATCCAACTCGAGATATTGTTTTTACAGAAATGGACTCACAGTCTGGTAAATACAGTGTGCACTTTAACAACGGTGTTGAAGGCTATTTTTATCTCAATCATCTGGCTCAAAATCAATTCACCGGGCGTATGGTTTTGATTAAAAATGACCAGCTTCCAGACGGTGACGTGTGCACGTTGACCGGTGAGATCTCTGCGTTTAATGTTAACGGAACATGGACATGTGAGTCTCAGCATAGTGGAACATTTTCAGGTTCCATCAAGCACGAATAAACAATTGCGTGTAATAAATTCTACCTTGTTTATCACGTGCGGTACCAATTCCAGTCAGATTATAATGCCCTTGGATATTACGGCGATGTCCGGGGCTTTGTATCCAACCCTTAACAACGACATCTGCATTTTTATAATTAAACGCGACATTTTCCGCAGCTCCTGTGGCGTTTTTTATGTTTTTATAGAGCCTTGCTACTCGTTGCTCAAATTTTTGATGCCCGAAGGGAACTTGGTGTTGCGCCATTTCACGACTGTGCCGTGCGGCTTCTTCAGATATTCGTTGATCCAGTGTCAGCATGGGTAATCCATGTGTGATGCGGTATTGGTTGATCTGATGTAATATGGCTTTATGTATTAATGCATCGTTCTGATCGTAAGGCGTATTCGCATTTGCTTTTTGAATGAAGACTAGGAATAATAAAAAAATAGTTGTTCTTAAGGAAATCTTAAAGTGCTCCATAATTATCCTTGGTGAATTAAAAAATGACTTATAACGCCGTTTTTGTTTTTTGTCAAAATTTTTCAAGGCCTATCGTTGCTCGCATTGTTTTCTTAGGTTTATTTATATTTGTTTTTTGGCAATTTATTGCAGGTGTTGTTTCTATCATCAGGCTTCATGATTCTGCCAATGATTTACTGGTTAAACCCGCTGTAATAGAAAAAACATCGAATCAACGCCTATCTAAAAAAATGTTGGATACAGCGCTTTTTGGTAAGTATGTGCCAGTGGATTTAAATGATTCAGATGTTAAGCAATCTATGCTTAACTTAAAAGTTGTGGGGATTATGTTAGCTGATAATGCTCGCCTTTCGCAGGTTATTCTGCATGTTGCTAGTGGTGGCGATCTTATATTTCGTGTTGGGGATAGCGTGCCTGGTGGTGCAATCATCAAACGAATAACTGCCGATGGTATTTTTGTTGAACATAGAGGTGTGTTAGAACGTTTAAGTTTTCCTAAAAATGAATTAATTTTTGAAAAGCAATCTCAGCCCCTAATGAAGGACTAATTCTATGCGTTTTAATGTTGTCGCGTTTATTATCTTGTGCTTTTTGGGTTTATTTAGTGGATGCGTCAGTCACGGATTAAATTTGAAAGAAGGCATTCAAAGCTTTCAAATTCAAGATTATCGACAAGCCTTTATTCGATTAAAACCCGAAGCTGAAAAAGGCCAGCCTGAGGCCCAATATGCTGTTGGTTATATGTATTATTATGGTCAAGGGGTTGTGGAAAATAAAAAACAAGCCTGGTATTGGATAAAATGTGCGGCTGAGGCTGGCCAGCCTGATGCGCTTCAAGCAATTAAAATCTTAGGGCATAAGTCTTAATATTTCAAAAAGCAGTTAATAATATCGTTTACAGGCTTTGCGATGCCTAGTGTTTTAATGTCATCAATACTTAACCAACGACCGCTGGACTCCAGAACTAAACTGTCTGATTGGTGGCTTTTCATTGATAATGCCGTGATGTGCAGATTAAAATGACTAAACGAATGCTTAATTTTGGTGAGTTCCACACTATTTTCAACTCGAATCTTGTAGTTGTCATAAACATATGATTTAGGACAAACATTCATATCAATACTTGGCAGACACCAAAGGCCTCCCCATAAACCTGTTGGAGGACGTTTTTCTAAATAAATTAAATTGTCTTTGTTATAAAGAACTAAAAATTGTTGCTCTTTAGTCGGTAAACTTTTTTTTGTTTTTTTGTGAGGATAATCATGAACCACCTCGTTTTTATAAGCAAGGCACGAGGGATTAAGTGGGCAAGCCTGACAGTTGGGTTTCTTAGACTTACAGCAGGTTGCACAGATCGGAA
>JAJZSG010000058.1:0-7983 GCA_021849905.1 Pseudomonadota bacterium | reverse complement strand
AATCCGTGCACCTAAATCCATGATGGCTTGCGTGTAATCAGCGCATCGTTCTTGTGCCATACAGTCATTTGCAAGTTGCCATAGCTGCTGTTTAACGCGTGCTGAGTCAGGTGCGCCTGCGACTTGAAAATATCGGCTTAATACGCGTTTCACGTTACCATCTAGAATAGCCGTTGGCTTGTTAAATGCTAATGATGCAATCGCTGCGGCCGTTGATAGGCCAATCCCGGGTAGTTTTTTTAATGTTTCCAGGTCGTCTGGAAATTGGTTCATGAAATGTGTGTGAATAATAATAGCTGTTTTATGTATGTAACGAGCACGACTGTAGTAACCAAGTCCTGACCAATAAGATAATACATCGTCTTCAGTGGCTAGAGCCAAGGTTTCGATATTAGGAAAACGAGCCATAAATTTCAAAAAATAGGGAATAACGGTAATTACCTGGGTTTGTTGTAACATCATCTCAGATATCCAGACGCGATAAGGAGAACGCTGTTTTTGCCAAGGTAGGTCTTTACGACCGTGTTGATCAAACCAGGCTAATAGCGGTATGTTAAAAGAATTATATGGGTTTAACATGAATTCCTTGATGTTATTTACGTTTTTTGATGATGATTTATTATAAATTATTGCCTATTTTTAGGCGAAACGAAAATGAATGAGTCTGCAACATACTCTTGTGCAATATATTTAATATAAAATCTAAAGGATCAGTTTGTTTATATTGATGTTGTTATTATTTCACTTTCTTTAGATTAACCTATATGTTTTTGTTTTTGTTTCATCTGATACATTATCCACAAATAACCCGAGTAATTTAGGATTAATTACGCCAACATTTGCTATAGAAAAAGGCAAGTCATTTAGCATGTTTAATCCATCCAAGACATAATCTTGATCTTCAGGGAAATTGGGAAGCTCTTCTCTGGTGTATCTAAAATCATCAGGTGATTTAATTTCTTTGAACAATCCAAAACTAGCATCTAGTAAATAGAGTTTATCATCTAACTTTAGTAAATTAAAAGCATGGTCTTCCATATCGACGGCATATACTGAGCCATTCGTCTCCGCAGCTTCAATAATCGAATTAATAGCCTTCCATCTCTCATCTTTTGTAGCTGTTCCATAACTGATATAGTCTTTACCTTCGATACGTTCTAAACGTAGCTTGTCATACACAATTTTTTCTACGTTAACAGGTTCTTTACCTTTTACCAAAAAATCATGTACTTGTTGATGTGCTTCAAAACACCTACCATCTTTACAAGTAGGATTTATTCTTTGTAACGCAGCAAGCTTTGGATATTTTTCAAAAGGAAAATAAATAATTGACTTTTGTTCGGGATTTATTTTTTCTGTATCCATTTCTGTTGTATTGTCTTGTAAGGGAAGTTGGCTTAATACTGTACTATATGATGTAACTTCAGAAGGTACTTTTTGATCTGATGCTACATTCTTTGCAGTTTGTTTGTTGCGCCCCAATAGTTGTGCTATGAAGCGTTTCAATGATTTATTGAGATTCATATTGCAGTTCCAGTGATTCAGGTATCCATATAAATAGTTTAGCTTAAAAAAATTAATTTGATTTTTAATTGTATTATATGGATTAATAATGACTAGTTTTTGTGTGATGCATGATAATAGCGTCTATGAAAATAACTCCTTTAGAAAAAGAAGCTCAGTAGACGACTAAAGCAAAATATCTCAAATGCATCGCCACCGCTTAGGCGGCTGATCTATGCAGGTAACCTTATTACACTAAACGAAAAATAGATTCTTGCTTGCGCGCTATTTACAAAATTATCTTTATTTTTTACAAATAAAAAAAGATAGAAGTATTGCATTGTTTCAAATAAAAGTGATAAACTGGTTGTGCTTTAAAAAAAATGTTGTTTAGTTGTTGATGTTGCTTTTCCAGTTGTACTCAGGATGAGTTAATTAAGGAGAGCCTTATGCAACAGAATGAATCAGATGTTGTTATTTTAATACCTACTCCCGCATTTTTGTCATTTCTTGCGGATCAATTGCCCGATGCTGAATTACCCGATATTCATTTTTTAAAAACAAATCGCACGGCATACACAATATCTAAAAAAGATAGTGATGAAGAGACGCTGGATGAAATTGAGCGTCATTTTCCTAGCATGTTTCAGCATGAAATAGAACGTATTTTGGGCGTTGGTGCCTGCAAAGGAATTGAATGTAGCTTTCTTGATTTTCTAATGAGTTTTAAATTTGAACTTCATTCTCAGATTGTGTTAATGGAGCCATCTATTGAGCAAGGGCATCAACTTTTGTGTATCAAGCCGCGTTCGGTTTTGATTAAATGGATTAAATCATCATTAAGTGAAAGTCAATTTGATTTAGTTCATGTACTTAAGCCTATTAATTTATCGCATATCGTTGAAAATGCGACGGTATTAGTGAAGAACTTCAATCATCTTTCAGACGTAAAACCGTTTATTGAACACTATTATCGAGCTATTTTTAAAGCTGAAATGTTGCGTATTTGCGGCGACTCTGAGCAATGGCCTGCAATTGATTCTTTTCAAATGTTTAGGCGCTATTTTGCTGTTGAAATCCATACTCATCTGATCCATTTAGATAAAAACTCACCAACACTGGTCAATGCCCCTTATCGAAGCAGCAGTTACGCTTTTGGTGCTTGAGCTACTTAGCGTGAGAGATTGGCACTCTTTGTCTGGTATTGTTGGTGTGGCTCTTAACAGATATGTATTATCCGTTGCTATTGTAATGGATAATACATACCTTGACTGAGGCGATAGGCTTTGGCTTAGTACATCCGTGTGTTTGTTTTTTGCAATGGTTGCTGTTTTATATGTGCCATGTTCTAAGCGATAGTTTTCCATGCGATAAGCCAGTTCCAGCAAAGCGGATTGTCCGTCGAAGCGATGTGATTTAGTAATATAGCGTTGATAGCTTGGATAACTCATGGTTGCGAGAAGACCAACAATGGCTAGCGTGATGAGTAATTCAATTAGCGAAAATCCGGTTTCAGTTATTGGTCCGCCAGTTATAGATTGCTCATCCGAACAAAATTCAAAATCACAATTTGTAACTGGCGAATCAATAACTGAAGCCAAAAATCCCGGGGTTGTTTTGTGCTTGCTTTGAATCATTTTCCTATCCGTTCTATAACGTCTTAGCACTCGTTATTATTACAGTTTATTGCTAAACTACAATTCGTTTTAGTTTATAAATTCAAAGGTGAATAACATGCGCTCTTTTATCTCATGCATCGTGATAGTGTTGGTAACGTTTAGTTTGTTTAATCAAGAGGCTTCTGCTGCTCGATTTGGTGGTGGTCGAAGTTTTGGTGTACAACGCTCTCACAGTAGTTTGTTTTCTTCTCAAGCACCTCGAGCTGCAAGAGCGTTTAATCCCCGCCCCAACACAGGGCGATGGGCCAGTGCATTAGGGGGATTATTAGTCGGCGGCTTATTGGCAAGCTTATTTATGGGTCATGGATTTGGTACTGGGATATTATCCTGGTTGATGATCGGTGCACTAATTTTCTTCGTGGTATCATTTCTTAAAAAAAGAACCCAGCCGGCGTTTCAATCAAGCGTATCGAATCCTTTTCAATCCATGGGTGCTAATAATGCAACACAATTTTATTCGTCCAGCTCTAATGAGAGTGCAAGTGATACAAGCTTTCCTGCAGGGTTTGCAGCCGAGTCTTTTTTACGTGCTGCAAAGGTAACATTTATTCGTTTACAGGCGGCCTATGATCAAAAAAACAAACAAGATTTAATGGATTTTACAGCACCTGATGTCTTTGCAGAAATTAAAATGCAACTGGATGAGCTGGGAGATACCCCCAACAAAACAGAGATTATTGGCTTGGAAGCAGAGTTATTGAATGTTTCAAAACAAGTCAATGACACCATTGCTAGTGTGCGCTTTACCGGTTTTGTAAAAGAAAATAATGAGCCCATGAGTCCGCTTGATGAAATTTGGCATTTTAGGCAATTTGCAAATCAGTATAATTGGATTGTGGTTGGAATTCAGCAAGAGGTTATTGATCTTCAGTAATTTACCGGGTGTTATTGTATTTTATATGAGTCTGTAATGACAATAAAAAAAACAATTTTGAGTGTAGAAGAAAAAAATTGGATATTAGAAAGACGTTTCACCAGACTATATGATAATCAAGAAGTGTTGATTTATCCTATGGGGGCTGAGCGGTACTTATTCTCAGTCTTATCCGGGAAAAAACCTAATCGTTATCCAATTATTAACGATATAAAAGCAAAAGACGTTTTGGTCATTCCAGGTTATGGTAACAATGGCTTTTTATTCGCTGAAGCTGGGGCAAATTCGGTCACTGTTTATGATAAAGATCCCGTTACGGTTGCCTGGATGAAAGCATTCAAACTATTTTACCATTACAGACAATACGATAAACAAGGTAGGCCATACCCCTCGATTGGTGAGATACTAATCGCATTAACCTGTTGGTATCCTCCGCTTATTTCTTTGCCGAAACATCATGCAATGAATGTTTTATTATGGGCGATTAATCCAAATGGCTTAAGAAAAAAATATATTCATTATATGATTTTTTTGGTTGTTACGGCGTTGAAAAGCAAAAAACAACAAGACTATGCCTTGCAAAAAAATATACAATTTTATGCGGGTGACATTGAACAACTTAGTCAGCAGAAAAAAGTAGAGTGCTTTGAAACGATTTATGTTCCTTATCTTTTAGGTGTTCGAAATGGCATTGAAAATCAGGATGAGATTGTTGATTTTATTAAAAAAATGACGCAGATTTTTCCAAAAGGAAAGATTTTAGTCAGCCCTTCGCAAAACACAAAAGAGTTTTATGTTGTGGGTAAACGATATTTTACAACGGCTGATTTGTCGAAAATTAGTATGCTTCCTGGATTAGCGGAGTATGTTGAGAAGGAGGACTCGCATTGGTTTCGTACTCAAGGACTCACGGTATTTACGAAGGCCTCCAAAGCATAAATAGGTAACAAAGGTTGGTTTAAAAGCGTTATTTGAATCAAGGCGATTGTATTTAAAGGAATTAAATTAAAGCACGAAAACCGAGCCACGACCGTGAGGGAGTGGAAAAGTATTCTAGCCGCATTACAACCAGAACAAATAATAAACAAAATAAATTCTTATGCCTCTTACAATTTAAATAAAGCAAGTCTTGATGGCGCATGTTGCTGATGAACAAGGATAACTAATGGCTGCTTTTAAAAATAAAAATCGAACATTCATTACAGCTAGTTAACTATTCCACTCCCTCACGGTCGTGGCTCGGATTTCTTACGCATAGATTAAGTGTTTAAATACAACCGTTGCGTTATTTATTATTTTCCATCTTGATTTCATCTATTTTTGCATTAATTCTAGCTGTTAAATCGGGGTCTTTGGTTGCGAGTGTTTTAGCTATTTTGAGCTTACTCATGGCCGCGCGATGTTCGCCTTGTAATAAATGGCATTGAGCTAAGGTAAAGTAGGCATAATCTTTATGATGACTGGCGGCTTGAGCGCGAGCCAATTGTTGGCAGATGGGTAGGTCGTATTTAAATACTCTGCTGGCTTTAAGTAAGGCACTGGCGGCTTGTTCGGATTTGTTGCCAGCCATTAGGGCTTGTGCGTATTCAACGGTAGCGGCGTAATTATCAGGATGATTCGATAGTAATTCAGCTAAACGAAGAATGCCATTGTTAAACTCCCCTAGACCTACCTCAGCCTGGGCCATCGCGATAGCATAAAATAAATTGTCGTGGTCTTCGTTTAATAATGGCATTAAAAGTACTTTGGCTTTTGCATATTGATTGGCCGTTAAATGTGCCAACACGTCACCATATTGGCAAGCTGATGCGCTATTATGTTTTTTACAGTCTTGTTGGTAATAATCAATCAGTTGTTTACTGTCTTGCATAACAATGTTTCGGATCAGTTCCTTAAAGAGGTGATAGTCCAGATTATCAGGGTAGCTCTTTTTGATGAGATGTAGACTGCGATTTTCAGCTTCGGCGATTCGGTCATCATCCATGGGATGGGTTCTTAAAATAGCAGGGATGTTGTCGGTGTAATAATAGCGTGTACTTTGTTGCATTTTTTTAAAAAAACCAGCCATTCCACGGGGATCCAAGCCTGATTTAATGAGCATATCAATGCCAATTCTGTCAGCTTCTTTTTCATTTGAGCGCACAAAATTAATGTTATCCTGAGCAAAGCCAGTTAGCGACCCCATCATGGCTCCCGTTCCTAAAGCCGGATTTATTGCGCCCAGTGCTATGGATGCGAGCATACTGGCTAATCTTGGGATTTGCATTTGCTTTTCATGTTCAAGCATTCGATAGAGATGATGTTGGCGCACGTGGGCCATTTCATGTGCCATAACTGCTGCGAGCTCACTTTCGTTATCTGATACCAGAATAAGTTGTGTATTGACCCCAATGTATCCACCCGGACCTGCAAATGCATTAATTTCATTTGATTTTACAATAAAAAAAACAGGGGAAGGTATTTGTCCCTGTCGTGCCAGGGTTTTAGCGAGATGATTAATGTACTGATTTGCTAGCGGGACACGAACCACACTGTCGGATTGATTGATTTGCTGGATAAAGCTTTTTTCCAGTTCGTCTAACTGATTGTTCGAGTAAGGAGAAAAGGCGGTCTTGACTATGGTTGAGGCAGAAAAAGCACTAAAGGTTGAGGATAATGACAGTATTGCAATTAAGCCTATATTTATCAGGGACTGTTTATAATTCGAATTTCGACGTCCCGCGACTTGTTCGCGGGATCCAGACTGATCTGTCTCTGGGCCACCATCTTTTACATTAAGTAAGATCTCTGGATCCCGCGAACAAGTCGCGGGACGTAGGCCTTCTGAAGGTGAGTTGTTAACAAGCCCTAGTATGTGGGTCAAGCGATGTAAGGTTAACAAAGTCATTATGCCTACTCAACAATTGTATTATTTGTTATCCTACGCATATCGTCTTAATGCGTGGCTTAATAATGCACAAAAAATTTCTGCTTGCCGCTCTCGACCAAGCGTGCCTGGGGCGCGGTTTGTGTGCGCCAAATCCCAGTGTTGGTGCGGTTGCAGTTCAATATGGCAAAATTATAGCACGTTCTTGGCATCGAGGTGCGGGAACACCCCATGCTGAAGTTTTGCTTTTAGAACAGCTTCCAACAGACTGCTCTAACGTTACTATATACGTGACATTAGAACCATGCAATCACTGGGGAAGAACACCGCCTTGTGTTGATGCCATTATTAAAAAAGGTATTAAACAGGTGGTTTACGGTTATTCTGATCCTAACCCTGTTGTTAGCGCTAATAATACACCTGTTTTGTTGAGTCAGCAGGGGATTTCTGTTTTGCATCATCCTTTGCCTGAAATCGAGCAGTTTTATCAAAGTTATCGTTATTGGACGGTTACCAAGAAGCCGTGGGTTACTGTTAAAATAGCTCATACATTTGACGGAAGAATAGCGGGTCCTAAAGGACAGCGCGTTTCACTCTCTAATGCGTTGTGTTATGAGTTTACTCATCAAAATCGGCTGCATAGTGATATTATCCTGACGACAGCGAAAACGATTAATCAAGATGAACCCTTATTAACAGTTCGATTACCTGCAATCAAACAGATGAAACCGCTTGCAATTATCGATAGCCAACTAAAACTAAATCCTAATGCAACCATTTTGACACAAGGTGGGACTCGCCATATCTATCATATTGTGTCCAATTCGACGTATTCAGACAATTCGACTTGTTCATATCACCTGATGCCCAGTTCTTCAGAACAGGTGGATTTGAACGCGGTTATTGATGATCTCGGTCAATTAGGATATCACGATGTTTGGGTTGAAGCGGGGCAAGGATTGTTTAATGCATTGCATCATGCGTCGTTAGTTAATCGGACTTATATTTATCTTGTGCCTCGTGTTTTGGGTGGGGCGTCAATGATGGCTTATCAAGACGAG
>JAJZSG010000057.1 GCA_021849905.1 Pseudomonadota bacterium | reverse complement strand
TACTGTGGTGACGCGTCTTCCCTTGCACAGTCATGGTGATTTTACGATGACGTTGTATGCGAATAAATTAGACGATGCTGAGCATTTTGCATTGGTTAAGGCGCCTGCACCAGATAATAAAACACCCTTGGTTCGTATTCATTCAGAATGTATTACCGGGGATGTATTTGGGTCATGTAAGTGTGATTGTGGTAGCCAATTAGAGCAATCCCTAGCGTTGATAGCCTCAGAAGGTGGTGTTTTGATTTATCTTCGTCAAGAAGGTCGAGGGATTGGTTTAACCAATAAATTAAAAGCCTATGCATTACAAGAGCAGGGTTATGATACGGTTGATGCGAATGTGAAACTGGGTTTGCCCGTTGATAATCGAAATTATGCTGTTGCGTTTCAGATATTAAAACACATGGGAATCACGTCAGTTCGGTTATTGACGAATAATCCACATAAAGTTGATGCCATGACTCAATATGGTATCGAGGTCATTGAGCGTGTATCACTTTTAGTATCACCAACACGGGATAATGAAACGTATTTGAAGACCAAGCGGGAAAAACTGGGTCATTTTTTAGCGAATAAGGATTAGGAGAGGTTGTATGGTGCATATCAAAGCACGCTCAACGGATAATCAAGCGTCTTTTTCAATAGCCATTATTGTCAGTCAGTTTAATAATGAGATTACTCACGCGCTGCAAGAAGGCGCTTTGGCACGCTTATCTGAGTATAAATTTAATTTGGATAACGTGACTCTAATTACTGTTCCCGGTGCGATAGAAATTCCATTAATTGCAAAAATATTGGCCAAAAAAAAGCAATATGATGTTATCATTACCTTAGGTGCTGTGATTCGTGGTGAAACTACGCATTATGATTACGTCTGCCAGCAAGTTAGTGAGGGCTGTCAGCGTGTAGCCTTAGAATTTGAAACACCGGTTATTTTTGGGATATTAACAACAGAAAATGAAGAGCAAGCGTGGGATCGTTTGGGTGGAAAACATGGACATAAGGGCGCTGATGCGGTGGATTGCGCGCTGGCTATGCACAGTATTTTACAACAATGTTAAAGCGTGAGCTAAGACTTACGCTTTAATCCTGCAGGATTATTTATGACAAAATATATATTTACCACGGGTGGCGTGGTTTCTTCATTGGGCAAGGGAATTACCGCTGCATCACTTGCTGCTATTCTTGAAGCACGTGGCTTAAAAGTCACATTAATCAAACTAGACCCATACATTAACGTTGATCCCGGTACCATGAGCCCGTTTCAACATGGTGAAGTGTTTGTGACCAATGATGGTGCCGAAACGGATCTTGATCTCGGCCATTATGAGCGATTTGTTCGTACCACCATGACCAAACTGAATAACTTTACCTCTGGAAAAATCTATGAAAATGTAATTAAAAAAGAGCGTCGTGGTGATTATCTCGGTGGCACAGTTCAGGTCATTCCTCACATTACCAATGAAATTAAACGCTGTATCAAATTGGGCGCAGAAGGCTTTGATGTCGCCATGGTTGAAATTGGTGGCACGGTAGGTGATATCGAGTCCTTACCTTTTCTTGAAGCCATTCGACAAATGCGCATCGAGTTAGGTGCTCAACGCACGGTTTTTATACATTTAACGTTAGTTCCTTATATCGCAACGTCGGGCGAAACGAAAACCAAACCTACGCAGCATTCTGTTAAAGAGCTACGTTCAATTGGTATTCAGCCTGATATTTTAATTTGTCGCTCTGAGCAACCTTTATCGGCCAGTGACAGAGCCAAAATTGCGTTGTTTACCAATGTTGAAAAAGAAGGCGTAATTTCTTTGCAGGACGCGAAGAGTATTTACCAAATTCCGATGATATTACATGAGCAAGGATTAGATGAAATTTTGATGAAAAAGCTAGGGCTTACATTAAAGCCAGCCGATTTAGCGCAATGGCAAGCTGTTGTTGATGCACAAGCCACGAAGACCATGGCCGTAAAAGTGGCTATCGTAGGTAAATATACTGAATTAAGCGATGCATACAAGTCAATTAACGAAGCATTAAATCATGCAGGCATTCATACTCAAACGCAGGTTGAAATTGTCTACGTTGATGCACACTTGATTGAAGTACATGGTTCTGAATTATTAAATAACGTCGATGCCATCCTGATTCCAGGTGGATTTGGTGAGCGTGGAATAGAAGGCAAGATTAATTCGATTAAGTATGCACGTGAGCATAAAATTCCTTTTTTAGGAATTTGTTTAGGTATGCAAACAGCCATCATTGAATTTGCCAGACATGTTGTGGGACTAAAAAATGCAAACTCCACTGAGTTTGACAAGGGAACCCCTTATCCTGTTATTGGTTTAATTAGTGAGTGGATGGAAAGCGATGGTCGAATTAATTTACGTGATGAATACAGCGACTTAGGTGGCACAATGCGGCTGGGTGCACAAGCCTGTAAATTAGAAGCAGATTCGTTAGCGCGCAAAGTTTACGGAAAAGACAATATTGTTGAACGACATCGTCATCGGTATGAGGTTAATAATTCCTTCTTAGATCTTCTGGTTCAACATGGGCTAACCATTGCGGGCCGCTCCCTAGATGGCAATCTTGTTGAAATGATAGAAATAGCCGATCATCCCTGGTTTTTGGCCTGTCAATTTCATCCTGAATTCACATCAACACCACGGGATTGTCATCCTTTATTTAAACACTTCGTGCTCGCAGCGCGTGATTATCACCAGAATGTGGGTAAAGCATGAAACTATGTGGATTTGATGTCGGTGTTGATTCACCTTTATTTTTAATTGCAGGTCCTTGTGTTATCGAAAGTGAGGAGATGGCTTTAGAAACAGCAGGTTTTTTGAAAGAGTTATGCCAGCAACTCAAGCTACCGTTTATCTATAAGTCGTCGTTTGATAAGGCAAATCGTTCATCGGTAGATAGCTATCGTGGTCCTGGTTTTGAAAAAGGGCTGAAAATTTTAGAAAAAGTGAAGGTACAAATCGGTGTGCCTGTGTTAACCGATGTTCATGACGATACGCCCTTGTCTGAAGTAGCCAGTGTCGTTGATGTATTGCAGACTCCAGCATTCTTGTGTCGTCAAACGAATTTTATTCAACGTGTGGCAGCCACCAATAAGCCTGTGAATATTAAAAAAGGGCAGTTTTTATCGCCTTGGGATATGACGCATGTTGTTAACAAAGCACGCGCAATGGGTAATCAGCAGATCATGGTGTGTGAGCGGGGGGCTAGTTTTGGTTATAATAATCTCGTATCTGATATGCGTTCATTGAAGATTATGCGCGATACTCAGTGCCCGGTTGTTTATGATGCAACCCATTCAGTGCAGTTGCCGGGAGGGCAAGGAACTGTTTCCGGTGGTCAGCGTGAATTCATACCCACACTAGCTCGTGCGGCGGTAGCTGCAGGCATTGCAGGTCTTTTTATGGAAACACATCCAGAACCTGAAAAAGCGCTTAGTGATGGACCTAATAGTTGGCCTTTAGGGGATATGAAACGTTTATTGGAGAGTTTGGTTGAAATTGATGCGGTTTTTAAAAAACGCGGTGAAATTTTAGTGTAGCCTTTATTTGACCTTAATCTATGGGTCATTGATACTGCTCCTACATTAAACGAATTTATTAATTTGCTGCATAATCCATTGCCTTTTGATGCCAAAGCAGCATTACCTAACGGGGTTTATAAGCATTGCTTGGATTTCGCCTATGGAGTGGATAAACCAAGGACCATTAGGGCGTGTTGACAATTATCGTTTATCCAGAACCTGACTCCACCAGTAAAGCGGACTGGCGTGAGTTCAATATCGCTTTACAAGCGGCTGCTTTAGAAAATACCACTTGATTTCTTCAATCACAGAATGATTCGATAGAAAATCAGGAGTTCAATCTATATTTTGTCCCCCCTATCAACAGAAAGTGACGGTGCTTTATTATCTTCCCCAAGAAGAATGCGGTGGCGTTCCACTTCAACCTCTTCTATAGAGTCTAGTGAGAAAGATAGTCATGCTTCCAAATTGAGGGGCAGTCCAATCTACTGCACTTTTTTAGATCCACTTATTCCATAGATCCATCCATTGAAACAGGGCCGATAGCCGACAAAAAAGTGGTGATTTTATAATCTTCGAAACTTATATGGACGCATATTTATTTGCAGGTATCTCCCCTGGATGATGTAGCTGAGATTCTGATCGAACATCTAAAAATTTATTTTTTATTCATAAAGATAAAAATATAGTTATTAGTCTATAATATTTAACATATTGATAAAAATAAGGCCTACCTCATGGATGAGCGTATGCAATATGCAGTTACCAGATTAAAGAAATTCAAAGCGTTTGTGAAAACAATCCGTGGTCGATGTTGTCGGATCATGCAAGACAAGATGACCTATGTCTTTATTTTGTTTTTTAAACATCCAATAGTTGTTTTCTTTGCGTCTTGTACAGCCAGAGTTACCATAGGAAAGATAAAACGCCCATATCGAGAAAATAAAAAAAGGTTAGTTACAAAGGAACAAAATTCTAAAACATTGATTTTTAGTGAAGGACCAAAAATAAAATGCACGAAATCTATCGTCCCCCCAAACGTGGGGACATACGTCGCTAAGAGCGTCGCCCCTATTCCAACATGGATGCCCGCCTTCGCGGGAAAGAAAATATCACCTTTGTCACGCACACAGAAAATTAATGTAAAATCGACCAAGAATATCATTTTATTACCTATGGCTTCTTGTCGAGCCAAACGGATGACTCAATATCAATATCGTAAAAAAAAGATAAAGATGAGACGAGGATTTCGACGCATTAAATCGTTTAAACGCTTGAGGTATGCGGCTATATGGATTGCCATCGCTCATCGATTAAAAGCGATATCGTCTCATACAATGACTGTTCCAACACATTTACATCGCCATGTTCATGAATCATTTTCTAAAAATCATCTTAGCCAATCATCGATTATCAGCCCATTTTCTTTTTTTAAACGCACGGATATAAATAAAACATCCTTTACTTCTAGTAAGCCTGCACATATATTTAAATTACATTCGATGGATAGGTTACAGGGAGTAAACCGTTTATGAATCAAGACACGGAATTGCACGATATCATGACGTCGGTTGTAGAAAAAAGTTTAAATCTAATCAAGAACTTCGAGCATCAACCGGAGAATATGACTAAACTAGTTGATCAGTGGTTTGATTTTTGTACTAAATCAACGTCTTTGGCTCATGTTTTATCAACAAACACTCCAGAAGTTCAAAAAATGCAACGCGCTTATTGGGAAGATGCCATCGGTTTATGGCAAGACCAATTTAACTCTTGTCTTGAGGGTAAAGTCGTTCCGATTAATGATCGACGTTTTAGTGCTGAAGAATGGGTTAATAACCCTTTTTTTAATATGTTGAGTCAACAATATTTATTAGCCAGTGAACATATTAATTCTTTATTAGAGCACTTGGATTACGGTGATGAATTCACTGCAAAACGATTAAAGTTTTTTGCTCGTCAGTATCTAGAAGCTTTATCTCCAGATAATTTTTTGCATACTAATCCTCGCCTTATTGCAGAAACATTACAAAGTCATGGAAAAAATTTATTATTAGGTTTACAAAATCTTCTTACGGATATTCAAACGGGGTCGTCTAGATTAATCATTAAAATGACCGATACAGATGCATTTAAGGTCGGTGAAAATATAGCGATTACACCGGGTAAGGTCATTTATAGAAATGATATGATGGAGTTAATTCAATATACGCCACAGACAGCAAAAGTAAAATCAGTTCCTTTATTGATTGTTCCACCCTGGATCAACAAATATTATATTCTTGATTTAAGTACAAATAATTCTCTGGTTCGATGGCTAGTTGAACAAGGTATTACAGTATTTATTATTTCATGGATTAATCCGAATAAAAATTATGCAAACAAAGGCATGAGTGATTATTTGAAGGAAGGGCCTCTTGACGCAGTGAATGTAATAAAGTCTCAGCTTGGCATAAAGGAGGTGAATGCGTTAGGATTTTGCATAGGGGGTACATTGTTATCCATGATGCTTGCTTATAATAAAGCACATCAGGATAACTCAGTTCGTTCAGCAACCTTTCTTGCAACGATGATAGATTTTAGTGACCCGGGTGATATTGCTGTGTTTATCGATGAAAAGCAAGTTGGCAAGTTAGAAAAGCACATGGAAGAAAAAGGTTATTTGGAAGGGCATTTTATGGCTGATGCATTTAATTCGTTACGTGCGAGCGATCTGGTTTGGGCTTTTTTTATTCGAAATTATTTGCATGGAAAACCTGCCGTACCCTTTGATTTATTATTCTGGAACATGGATACAACCAATATGCCCGCCAGGATGCATTCTGAGTATTTAAGACAGATGTACTTGGATAATAATCTAATAAAGCCCGGTAAAATGCATATTGATAAGACGCCGATAGACATTAGTCAAATTGATATACCGGTATTTTTTGTTTCAACAAAAAAAGATCATATCGCTCCTTGGAAAACGACTTACATCGGTTTTCAGGCTATGAAAGGAAAAAAACAGTTTCTTTTAGGGGGATCGGGACACATTGCGGGTATCGTGATTCCTCCGGGTGGTGAAAAATACGGGTATTACGTGAATGCGGAGACCCCTGAAAATCCAGATAGTTGGTTAGACAATGCTCATTATCATGCTGGTTCCTGGTGGCCAGAATGGATAAAATGGTTGAAAGCGCAATCGGGACGCGCCGTTCCTGCACCCGTATTCGCTGATTTACCGATCCAACCGCTTATGGATGCCCCAGGCAGTTATGTTTTGAATGGGATTCTAAATAAAAATTGAGGGTAACGCCTCAAATACGTCATCTTGAACTTTGAGATTCTTCACTACGCTCAGGATGACGTCGTACCTAAGGTGTTACGATATTTCGAATTTATTATAACCCAACCCATCGAATAAACGCATTGGTTGGGTTTAAATTAATGGTTTTACAATTATCAAAATAAACCATATATTGCGTTTTTTGCGTATTGTTTGAAGACGCGACGTTATTTGTCTTAATGTCTGTTATTTTACCCAAGGATACAATTTTCATTTGCGTTTCATAATACCCTCTAATCATTTTAATCTCAGGCACCACGAAGTAAATATGATCTAAGCGGTCTGGTTTGTCTGACGCTGAAGTAAGATTGAGCACCTCATCATGACTTAATGCAATGTATTCGATTTTGTTTGTTTGACGTCTAAGCATGCGCTCCAATGGCACTTTTTTATTAAAAAACTGAGCATAATAATCGGCTGGCATCACCATGACGGCTTCATTATTTTTATTAAACCTCGCAAAAAAAATGGTTTCGCGAGGTTCATTGGTTTCAGAAGACGGTTGTAGTTCGGGGCCTGCTATAATTGGGTTTTTGATATCTGAATCACGATTGCAGTTTAAGTACCTGGATTTAAAAAACCAGCTGTCACTTGGGTAATACACTACAAATAGCGACTTATCTTTTATTGTATTGATAATGGGTTTTGCAAGATCAAGCGGGATTGCAGGACATCCCCAGCTTCGACCAGCGCGACCGTATTTTTTTATAAAATCCTCTTCTACATACCATCCTCCATGCATGACCACAGAGCGATTAGATGCGTTATCGTTAAACCCTCTATCTAATCCGTCTAACTTCAATGAAATGCCATCACGACCATAATAGGGCTTTTCTGTTCTGTATACACCGATACTGCTGCACTTACTGTTATATTTATTAGAGAAGTTCGTTGTTAATAAGGCACCGGATTTAATTCCGTGAGAGACATAGGTGTGAAATAATAATTTTTTTTCTTTTAAATCAAATATCCATAACCGCTTTTGATTGGATGGTAACGAGTAGTCAATAACCGTTAAAATATTATTGTTATCAATGTTATATTGTGTTGCACAAGTTAATGTTTGTAGGACTTTATTAATTACTTCAGGGTTCATTTCTGGTGCTTCATTTTGTAAGATGGTTTTGATTTGATTTAATGATTTGAGTTTGATATCCGGATGGTCGTGATTCGTTATCGCAGAAATAGAGGTGAGTTCATCAAGAATACTGTAGTTTTTAATGGCTATTTTATTTTGAAGGTAGTCTGGTGAAGGAAAGGAAAACGCGCTGGAATTTAAACTTAACATCAATAGCATGATTTTTTTCATCTTATTTCCTTATGATGTTACAACTCCTTAACGCATTAAAACAAAAAAGCCCGGAATCGTCCGGGCTTTTATTTCATAGGTTTACTGTTCTCTTCCTGAGAACGCACCTAATAAATTCAATAAGCTGATAAATAAGTTGTATATGGATACAAACAAAGATACCGTTGCTGAAATGTAATTGGTTTCGCCACCATGAATAATTTCACTGGTTTGGAACAAAATCAAACCTGAAGAAATTAGAACAAACGCAGCAGATATGGCTAGTTGAAGTGCAGGAATTTGAAAGAAAATACCCGCTATCATACCTAGAAAAGCGACCATAACACCGACAAACAAGAAACCACTTAGATAACTAAAATCTTTACGTGTTTTTAAAACATAACCTGACAACGCAAAAAATACTATACCAGTACCGCCTAAAGCGGTTGAAATCAACTGAGGCCCATTGCTGAAGTGCGATACATAAGCATTTAGAATAGGACCTAATGCAAAGCCCATAAATCCTGTGAATGCAAAAACGCTTAATATACCCCAAGGACTATTTCGAAGTGCATTTGTTAGAAACATGAGTCCATAAGCACCAACAATAAAAACAAGTGGGTTTATCGAACGCACAGCCAGCGCAAATGAAGCATATGCAGTAATTGCACTGAACAAGAAGGTCATACCAAGAAGCAGGTAAGTATTACGTAGCACTTTATTCGTAGATAGAACGGATTCCATTCTGCGGTTTAACAATGTCACATCGTTTCTGTTCATGAAGCACTCCAGTTAAGTTTTAATTTTAGTATAGCATAAATGAGGGCTATCCGTGGAATTTCAAGTCTATAGCGATGTCGTGTCAAGGACAAGATATAAATGTTAGGATATAAACATTGTTAGATGTCAGTCATCGTATAGCCCAATATACTCGGCGAAACGATCGCTGAGGCTTAAAGTTTTTAATCTTGAAGGATTGAATAATGGCTTATGTTGCAGCAGTCCAAATGGTCTCATCCGCTAATCTAGACTATAACCTATCTCAGCTCGATACTTTTTTTATGCAAGCATGCGAAAGTGGTGTTGAATTGTTGGTACTTCCTGAAAATTTTGCATTTATGGGCATGAATGATGCTGATAAATATCATCTTGCCGAAGATGAAGGACAGGGTAAAATTCAGCAGACAATAAGTCAACTAGCCCTCCGATACGGTATTTGGGTGATTGCGGGTACCATTCCGATTAAATATACTGCCAGTCGCGTGAAAGCGGCGTCTATGGTGTATGACAATAAAGGCGTTTTAGTCGCACGCTACGATAAGATTCATTTATTCGATGTGCGTGTTTCTGAACATGAGGCACATCAAGAATCGTTGACCGTAGAGCCAGGTGAGCGGATTGTTTTAGTTGATACGCCTGTGGGTCGTGTGGGTTTAAGTGTGTGTTATGATTTACGGTTTCCAGAGTTGTATCGTCAGTTGGCTATTCAAGGGGCCGAGATTTTTGTTGTACCTTCAGCATTTACAGCCGTGACTGGTGCTGCTCATTGGGAGGTTTTATTGCGAGCCCGTGCTATTGAGAACTTGTGTTACGTTTTAGCACCCAATCAAGGCGGACATCATGAAAATGGTCGGTATACATACGGTCATAGCATGATCATTGAGCCATGGGGTGCGGTTATTGCTGAAGAGCTAGGGCAAGATAAACAGGGTGGTGGAATTATTGTTGCGGATATTGATTTGCACCGACTCACTCAGTTACGTAGACAATTTCCATGTCATGAACACCATGTATTACATTCAGGAAAGGTGCCATTATGAAATTAGCATTAAATATAGCGAAAGATTTATTATTAAAACCAGCGTCGTTAGATGAGTCACAGATTGAAAAATTGATTCGCTCGATGTTGAGCCATCGCGTTGATGCCGCTGATCTTTATTTCCAAAGTTGTCATTCAGAATCATGGTATTTGGAAGATTCAGAAGTTAAAAGCGGGAGTTATTCAATTGACCGAGGTGTGGGTATTCGGGCGGTAAGCGGTGAAAAAACAGGGTATGCCTATTGTGATGATATTTTATTACCGTCTATGGAGCGTGCCGCTATTGCTGCTCGCTCTATTGCTTTTACAGGCACTTCCGATGCCCAATCCGTTAAAATTGCAACGAATCCAATTGTTCGATATCCAGGACTTAATCCGATTGAAGGCATGACCAGTCAAGAAAAAATTGCGTTGCTTGAATCGATTGATAAAGAAGCACGTCGTATAGACACGCGCGTTATTCAAGTGAATGCTTCGTTAAGCGGGTGTCATGAAGTGGTGATGGTTGCCGATATGCATGGTCAAATGATTGCAGATATCAGGCCGTTGGTTAGTGTGCATGTGAGTGTGATTGTTGAAGAGAAAGGACGCCGTGAATCAGGGCGCTCAGGGGGCGGTGGTCGCGTTGGTTATGGATTCTTTCTTGAGAAGGAGCGGGCATTAGATTACGCGCGCGCTGCAGTTCGTGAAGCGTTGGTCAGCCTGGATGCCGATGACGCGCCGGCTGGCATGATGCCTGTAGTGCTCGGTCCCGGTTGGCCTGGGGTATTGTTGCATGAAGCCGTGGGACACGGTTTGGAAGGGGACTTTAACCGTAAAGGTTTATCCGCTTTTTCAGGTCGAATGGGGCAACAAGTGGCATCTAAAGGAGTAACTGTGGTTGATGATGGGACCTTGACGGACAGACGAGGTTCATTGACCATAGATGATGAAGGCACATCCACGCAATGCACGACTTTAATCGAGGATGGAATTTTAGTTAATTACATGCAAGATAAATTAAACGCACGTTTAATGGGTATGCAATCAACAGGAAATTGCCGTCGAGAATCCTATGCTCATGTACCCATGCCCAGAATGACCAATACTTATATGTTGGCAGGCCGACACCATCCCGATGAAATTATTAAATCAGTTGAACGGGGCTTGTATGCGGTTAATTTTAGTGGTGGGCAGGTGGATATCTCATCCGGTCAGTTTGTATTTTCAGCCAGTGAAGCGTATTTGATTGAA
>JAJZSG010000056.1 GCA_021849905.1 Pseudomonadota bacterium | reverse complement strand
GCAATATCATAGGGCACATCCATATCGCTAATAAAACCACCTGCGATGAGGCCGTCGCAGCAGCAAAAACGGCCAGTTTGTCATGGGCAAACACCCCGCCTGTCAAAAGAGCACAGGTATTATTTAAGTTTCGGGAGTTATTAGAAATAAATCAATTAGATTTGGCCCATATTGTCACACGCGAGCAAGGTAAAGCATTGGATGATGCCAAGGGATCTGTTGCACGTGCAATAGAAGCCGTTGAATTTTACTGTGGGCTTGTCACTCAACTACAAGGTGAGTATTCCACGAATGTGTCGCATCATTTGGACTGCTATACGTTGCGTCAACCTCTGGGCGTATGCGCGGGTGTTTCACCATTCAATTTTCCAATCATGGTTCCTATCTGGATGATGATTCCTGCTATTGCCTACGGAAATGCATTTATACTTAAACCCTCCGAACAAGACCCCTCCGCACCAGTTCGCTTAATGGAACTTTTAAGCGATGCCGGATTACCTGCAGGCGTTGTCAATTGCATCCAGGGCGATAAATCGACTGTAGATTATCTACTGGATAATTCAGATATTTCAGCATTCACCGCCGTGGCATCAACTGCCGTTGCAAAATCAATATACACAAAAGCCATCACGCGGGGAATGCGTGCACACACCTTTGGTGGGGCTAAAAATCATGCGGTTATCATGCCTGATGCAGATATGGATAAGACAGCAATCGCGTTAGTCGGTGCGGCATACGGCTCAGCGGGAGAGCGCTGCATGGCGATATCGGTCGTGGTCGCCGTGGGAGATGGCACTGCTGATAAACTATTATCTAAACTGATACCCAGTATACAAGCGATAAAAATTGATAACGGGGCTACACCAGGTTGTGAGATGGGACCACTCGTCAGTCTTAACCATAAACAGCGTGTTATTGAAGCGATTAATAACGGTATTACTGAAGGCGCTACACTGATGATTGATGGACGAGACTTTTGCCACCCCGACTATCCTGATGGCTATTTTTTAGGCCCGTCTTTGTTTGATAACGTGACTGAATCCATGTCTGTTTATCAACAGGAAATTTTTGGCCCAGTGCTGGTTATCATGCGTGTATCTTGTTTTGAAGATGCGTTAGCATTAGTCAATCGACATGACTACGGTAACGGTACAGCCATTTTCACACGCGATGCGTACACCGCGCGTGAATATAGCCAGCAAGTTAACGTCGGAATGGTTGGTGTTAATATCCCTATTCCGGTGCCTATTACTAGCCACCCCTTTGGTGGCTGGAAAAACTCGGTGTTTGGAGACAGTTTCATGCATGGGCGTGAAAGCCTGCATTTTTATACAAAACTAAAAACCATAACCAGTAAATGGATTGAAACGGATATTTCATCTAATTCGTTTAACATGCCCACCCATCGCTAGGAGCACACATGGCTAAAATTGGATTTATTGGCTTAGGTCATATGGGCTTACCCATGGCCATTAACCTGATTAAAGCAGGGCATGATGTCACTGGCTTTGATTTACAACAAGCCGCCATGGACGCCCTCGCAGACGCCGGAGGAACACAGGCCGCCTCACTTCAGGACGTAAGTGGTTCGCAAGAGGTCATCATTACGATGTTGCAAAACGGTCAACAGGTTGAAGAACTCTACTTGAGAGATCAGGGTTTATTGTCTCATTGCGACCCTCATACATTGTTTATCGATTGCTCATCCATTGATGTGATCACAACACGGAAAATTAATCATACAGCATATCTTAAAGGCATAACCGCCATTGATGCACCGGTATCTGGTGGAGTGGCCGGGGCCGCAGGCGCGAGCTTAACCTTCATGGTAGGCGGGTCAGAGACAGACTTTCTTAAAGCTAGTACTATTTTAAAGCACATGGGCAAAAATATCATTCACACGGGCAGCACCGGTAGCGGACAAGCCGCAAAAATTTGCAACAACATGATCTTAGGCATTACCATGATAGCCGTGTCCGAAGCCTTTACTTTAGCCAAGCAGTTAAATCTCAGTCCGCAAAAACTCTTTGAGGTGGTCAATCATTCATCAGGGCAATGCTGGGTGATGAATCATTATGTTCCAGTACCTGGAGTTCTCAATGATGTTCCCGCAAATCACGATTACAAACCCGGTTTCACAGCCGCCATGATGCTAAAAGATTTAAATTTAAGTCAACAATCGGCAAAAAGCACTCAGATCAAGACCCCTATGGCACAATTGGCTACAAACTTATACCAACAGTTAAATGACGCTGGAATGAGCGAACTGGATTTTTCAGTAATTTTTAAAATGATGTGTTAAATTAAGTTAAAATTATTGTAACTAAATCATTTTTACTTTTTAAGGCTACTTCCCAAGACTATTAGTTGACGTGAAGGCCTCATCTTTATTATCGCCCTTAGTTTCATCACTAGTAAGTCTATCACGATTTAATTGCTCTCTCATCGAGCTTGTTTTGGTCCCATTTAAATACTTTTTGAACTCGTTCTCAATGAGGCTTTTCATCTCACCGCTTCCGCTAGAAATTTTGATCTTAGTCAGACTTTTAGGATTATATTCAAGCACGTAAGCTGCAACCAATTTTTCAGCTAAATGCTGTTTTTCATCCCCACTTAACCCATCACTCGTCGTCGCACTCACCCCTTTTTCATGAGAAACAGTAACATCAAGGCGTGGTATGGGATTTCCTTTTTCGTCAGGTGAGGTTATGACAAACCCTGAGCCAGAAGATGATGGTTGTTTTATAATCTGACCAACACTCGGACATAAATTCTGAAATTTTTGAATATAATCATCATCAAGGTTTGACATCTGTCGAAGGCTAGGCGTATCAGGGGCTGAAGTTAAACCAGTAGGCGATGTTGTGCGGGGGGGGGGATCTATGGTGACAATATTGGTGGCAGTATTGGTGGCAGTATTGGTGGCAATATCTTTTTTTGTCATATTTTTATCAGACATAACCTCTATATAACCCGAAATTGCTTGCATCAAGCCATCTTCTGCTCCACTACCTACAGATGAAGGTTCGGTTAAAGGCACGGGTGTGCCAGTAACGATCGACCAAGCCGCAAGTGCAACATTTGCAAGAGCACTTGCAGCAACAAGACCAGTATTTGTTTTTTTTGAGCGAAGAGCACTGAGGTCATCGTTAAACTCGGAGAGTCTTCTTTCGCGTTCAGTTTCATCAACAGAGCCATTTTCTAAAGCATCAAAATTTCTTCTTATTCTAACTATTGCTTCATTTTTAACAGTTGTTGATTCTAGTTGTTTACGCAAATCTTTAACTATCTCTTCTCGTGTTTTTTTTGGCATATTTGGCATAGTTGTAACTCCTTTTCCAGTTTCGCCAGATAATCTTCTCATCCTAAATACTGTTTATGAATCATTAAACATAATCGTAACTAATTTGGACTCATCCTATTTGTGAAGGATCTCAAATTGATTCAATAAAAAATAAACTTATCCATAACTTGGGGAATTACACATAATCTTAACTTTATTATAGACTACCTATGAATATTTTAACGAAACAGAACGTGCAATGAATCAGAAATTGATTTAATTCAAATCTAAATGTAATTTTAATGCCAATTTAATCTTGATTAAAATTGAATGCGAAACGACACCCTGTATCGTCTTATTAGTAATTCTGCTTTTTGAAATGGTTCTAATTTGATGACATTGAGCTTTTGAGGTTTTGATCATACCGCTTTCATTCACATTAAGAAGAACTTCAAAGGGATACACTTTATTTACATTTGAGGTAATCGGTATAACTGTGATGGTCTTAGCCACATTATTATTTGCATTATTACTGATAATAAGTACAGGACGCATTTTTTTTATTTCATCACCCACTGCAGGGTCTAAATCGGCAAAATAAATCTCACCACGCTTCATTTTGTTCAAGTCCATCTGAAGAAAGATTATCATAAGCTAAATCAATGTCTTGATTTGCTTCGCTGTAATAAGCTTCCAATTGTTTTTGCTGCAACAAATAAAGCGCTTCTTTAATGACTTCAGAGCGACTCTTTAAATGATGGTCAATCAGATAATTTTCAATAAACTCACATTGCTGCTGAGGTAAGGAAATAGATAGTTTTTGGACATGCATGAAATTAACCCCTTTTTTAGTTCTTACTTTTAATGCTACCACAAGTAGCAATATATTTCAATTCGTGTTGTTATTTCATGCATTTGCTCATTCAGAAATCCATGTCTACTCTTAATTGTGATAAAACCAATCGTCTAACACGAAGATAAAGCAACTGCTTACACGTTATCCTAAACGTAATGACATAAAAATTTGAAATAAAAATCAAGATGTTCTGCTGTGAAACCAACAAGGAGAATTAAATGCTTGATTATTACGCCGTTCAATTAGCACTTCGTGCAGGTGTCAACAGCGTCAGTACAGATTTAAACAGTAGCATCACCCATGCGGAAGATGCAAAAAATTCCGCTCAAAAACGGGTCAATGAACTCGTCAACGGAACCAGAAATTCATCTCACACAACAACACAGTTAGCGGAGCAAGCTGCAATGGTCGCGGCCGCTATGGAAGTCGTATATCTTGCATACACCAGTATCTCCGCTCAACTGGTGAAAGTCAAAGATCAACGCTTGGCCTATGTCAAAGAGCGCGAATCAGGAACGGCAACCTTTATCATCCCGGCGAATAAAGAAGCTCGCGATCTATCAAGAGAAGAAAAAACCATCAAAAGTTTTGTTGAAATCACAACCAAAAAAAGCGCTTTTTCAACTTACTCAGGCCTACACACCGCGACACTTCAAGACGATCAAAACAATTTTTTTTATTCTATTTTACCCTTTTATAGAATGAGCGAAAGCTTAGGCCAACCCCAAAAAAGCCACACTCTGCTAGACAAACAACGACGAGATATCAGCTTATTTTTAAAAGCAACCGTACTAGAATTTTTATCGCATATTGATTACACCTTTCAACAGGAATGGAAAATTACATCCTTTGCTCAATCAGTGACTCAAGGTAACAATTACATCAACGACCTTCGTGCAACACGATTTATTACCATGAGTTTGGCTAATATGTTATGGAATATTCAACATCCCGTGGATCCTGAAACCGGATTTCCATTGAGCCTTGAGGATAGCATCAAACTGTGTAACGATGTTTGGCTTTATCTAGACAAGTTGCTTGAAAGTTTCGAAGGTAAGACACCACCTTATTTAAATCTAATAACGCGTGACCGAACACGTTTAATTAGCTTTATCCGTAAAATTTATACTTACACCAATGCCTTAAAAAGAGCCTATGAAGACGCACACATGCATGAAATTAATATTGATGAAGTGACTAACAGTGCGCATCAAGCATTAGAAATTATGGATAAGAGTATTTTAAATTTAATCTACAAACGACGTCATCCACTAACCAATGAAGCCGATGACAGTGCAGCCGAAAGTCTCGTATGCCTTCTCAATTATCTTCACGATCTGTTTATTTTAAACCCCAATTTGATCGCTTTTTTTACTAAATCACCGAAAATTGATGCAAGAACATTGGTCAATGATATACCGACCACGATCATGGATGCATTGATTATATTTTGTCATATGCCAAAGCCTGTGCGCGTTGAATTTATTGCAACACTTCAAAAAGGCAAGCTAGATAGTGTATTGGAATTTGCCGTCACACTGGCAGATTTCGAGCGTCTTTTCATTAGACCCATAGAAAAAATAAACAAAAAAAAGTTAAATAGTTCGATGTATAATCCAAAATATCCCGAACGCACATCATTAACCGCTCCGCTATTAATTCCCTTTATAACCCTGGTTATCGATAACTACGATGTCGAAATTGATACCTTTTTTATTAAACAACACATTGAACGACTGAAACAAGATAATCCAGGCAATCTCACGTTAACAGGCAAAGAACAGATAGAAAGAATCAACCAATTGGCATCTAAAAAAACAGCTGAAGACTACTACCATGGAACACTAGCACCATTTTTAGACGTTAGTCCCAAAACGACGCAGGCACTCGATGAATTAATAAGACAACAAAATCGCATGACTCAAGTGACCAAATTGCTCGATAGCATCAATGAACTCATTCAAAATTACCGTAATTTTTTACAAGAAAAGGCGTTTCAAAAATTTTTACTGCGATGTGTTCACAAGATTAAAGAAGAATATGTCTCTATGGGGCTTCAAATCGACCGTCTTGAAAACGACCTATCTGAAGACGAGCAAATGCCACGCGATTTAAAACAAATCTTAAGTCAAATGACCAAAGATGTAACCACACGACTAGATGCATTTACTTCTGCAGCAACGACTTTTAAACGCATAGTCAGAGCGCCTGATTTTCCTGCACAACAAAAACAATTGTTGAATGATAAAATTAAATTAATTAATCAACAATTTGTCGCGTTATTTGGTGAACATAGTGGGTTTGACACGTCTCACACTGAGACACTGAATTTCATCACAGCAGATTCATCAACGGAAACATCAAGCGCTGACTCAGCACCGATTTCAGCTGCGGATTTTTCAGTCAGAACAATGGTTGCAACCAACAAAATCATCGCTTTAAGTCGACTCGCGCACGATTGCTTCAATGGATTGTCTCCATTGAGCAAATACGGTTACAAGGGATTGTTATTAGGCAATCTCATCTCTCAAATTGACTCTAAAACACATTACACTGAAGCGCAGTTTAATCGAGCCATTAAGGAACTGGTGAGCATCACTGCAAGCTACAGAGAAACGTATTTTTTCCAGGCATCGTATGCAAACACTCGGTCGGCAAAAATACTCATTCAAGCCATAAAAGACCCAGCGCTGAATGCCATTATGCCAATAGGTGACATTATTTTTGACACCACCGATATCAACTACACTGAACAAAGTGAAACACAAATTGTCCAAGCATTAGAACAGTTACGCGCTCGAGAGCACTGGCAAGCGTCCGCAGGACACATTACAGCCCTGGCCTCGTTTTAATTTAAAAAACCGGTCATGATGCTACTGAATCTCAAACCAGGCATTCATAATCAGAATGAGTTCATCAACGCCTTGCTTTTTTAACGAGGAAAACGATTGCACCGTTAATAAATCATGCATCAACTCATAATGTTTTCGAACCAGAAGAACCGTACTTTGTACTTGACCACGACTGAGCTTGTCCGCCTTAGTCAACAAAATATGAACAGGCAGTTGCCTGTCAAAGGCCCAATTAACCATCATCTGATCAAGTTCTTTCAGCGGATGACGAATATCCATGAGCAGTACTAATCCACGAAGGCACTGACGCACATCCAAATAATGTGCCAGATTTTTTTGCCAATCTTGTTTGACCTGCATCGGCACTTTAGCATAACCATAACCTGGCAAATCAACTAACCGACGTGTTTCAGAGCCAACCGTAAACAGGTTAATCAGTTGTGTACGCCCCGGTGTTTTACTAATACGAGCCAATTGACGAATTCCAGTTAAACAATTTAATGCACTGGATTTACCCGCATTAGAGCGCCCTGCAAAGGCGACCTCGTAACCTGAGTCGTCGGGCAATTGATCAACGCGCGCCGCACTTTTTAAAAAAACAGCTTGAGAATAAGGATTCATTAACGGCATATATTTTTCTTTTTGGGTTTTACTGCTAAACAGTATATCATAGCGTTTCTCTTTTAACCGAGATAATCCATGAAGCACACTATCATATTCGGACTAATCTTGACTATTATATCCCAGCAGATTGTAGCAACCAATCAAACCGGACAAGAAAAATCGATTATCTGTGCGGGCTGCCATGGTCCAACTGGCGTGAGCATTAATCCAGAATGGCCTAATCTAGCCGGTCAACATGCTCGTTATTTAATAAAACAATTACAGGATTATAAACAAGCAAAAACCCGCAATGTCCCCTTGATGACGGCGATGGTAGCGCAATTAAGTGATGACGACATAGAGGCCCTATCTGACTTCTATGCTAGCCAACCCATTCCTAAAGGCAAAACACCGAAGCAATACGCCGCGCGTGGTGAAGCATTATATCGTCGTGGTGATTTAAACAAGCACATCACTGCCTGTATTGCATGCCATGGGCCACGGGGAACAGGCAGTGCAGAGGCAGGATTTCCCGTGCTATCAGGTCAACAAGCAGCCTATACTGTATCGCAACTTCAGGCATTTCAAGAGAAAAAACGGAGTAATGATCTCAATTCAATTATGCGCAACATCAGTTCGCATATGAATCTGGATGATATGAAAGCAGTCGCGTACTATTTGGCAGGTCTTGATGCGAAATCGTCACTATAACCTAAAATGGTTTAATTCAAGCTCAGTTTAACATTTGTTTTACAACGCCATTCCCATAAGGTAATTGCCAAAATAAACACCGTCGATTAAAACAGAGCGTGTCAACCTGCCTTCAATGGAAAATCCCAGTTGCCTATACAAGGCTATCGCGGGTTCATTATCACATCGAACAGACAGTTCTAATTTGGACATATTTTTTGATTTTGCCCAATCGATGGCGGTGAGCATCATTTGGCTCCCTATTGATTTTCTCCAATGGACTTGACTCACAGCAAGCCCAATGGTTCCCAGATGATTGAGTCGTTTGAGCGGAGACCTATCCAAAAATAAATGCGACATAATTTCACCCTGTTGTTTCCCAACCAGAATAAGACATCGTTCCTGCTCAATCGATTCAGCAATGATTAACCGCTCGCCCTCAACCGAAATAAAAAACTCATCTCGTCCAAAATTAAGATAGTTTGTTTCTCCGCCTACAGTGTTTAGAAAATAAACTAAATTTTTGGCATCATCGATCGTTGCTTTTGAAATAGTAAAACAGTCATCATCTGCATTCATAGTATTGACTCATCGTTTCAGAAACTAATTCGTCTAAAATACGCTCATTTTCAAGTATAGTTGCTAAATCAGTTGTTTGCTTATTGTGGAATCGAAAAAGCTTCTGAGGCGTGACGTAATGTTTGAACTATTCTTCGATGAAGAAATTACTGACAGTCGTGTTGGGTCGGACAACCCAAACGGTTCAACTATCCTGGGTTCGCAATTCCAGGATTTTCCAGACTTAAAAAGCCTGTTTTGAAATCATAGGCAAACAACTCGGCATAACGTCCCCAGTCAATCATTGTACGAAGCACACGTTCAGCTTCGTCTTCAGTCAAATAATCTTCGAGCTTGGTTAAAAAACGCTCCTCTGAAACGCGATGACCGGTTTTTTCATCTAAAACCCGACGGATATAACGAGCTAAAGGGACTTTTTCTAAAAGCCGCTTGGCAAATAGCTGTTTTCGTTGTTGAAGATCTGCTTCAGAAAATTGCTTGCCTAACTCACTTAAGTGCACATCCCCTTCAAAGATTTCAGCAAAACCCAACACCTCAAGCGTTTCTAAAATAGGGAATAAATCATCAACGTTCATCAGTAACTCATCGGCTAAATCAGGTAAATCAATCCGATTTTCAAATGATTTCATCGTTTCAATAAGACCTGATAATTCGGATGGCTCAACATCAGGTAAGCGATAACCTAAATCAATTGGACGCTCACGATTAGTGGGTCTCGTTTTTCCTTGGGAATCACCAATCATCAGCGTATAAATTCTATCAACCAAGTCACGAAACTCAGGTGATTCGGTATCACGAGGCTGTGCTAATGTAACCGGTAGATCGGCACGAATATGGCCTGGATTACTACCAAGAATCACAATCCTATCTGCCATCATGGCGGCCTCTTCAATATTATGTGTCACCAATAAAATTCCATTTGTATTGGTTTTCTTTTCATGCCACAAGGCCAACAAATCGGATTTCAAATTTTCTGCTGTCAGCACATCCAGTGCTGAAAATGGTTCATCCATTAATAACACATCCGGATTAATGACCAAGGCGCGTGCAAATCCGACGCGCTGGCGCATACCGCCTGATAACTCCTTTGGCAAAGCAGACTCAAATCCATCGAGTCCAATAATATCAATTGCTTCAATAGCACGATGGCGTCGCTCATCTCGATCAACTCCTTGTGCTTCAAGACCTAGCTCGACATTTTCTAACACGGTTAACCAAGGCATTAATGCAAATGATTGAAACACCATGGCAATACCTGGTACAGGCTTTGTGACTGACTGACCTCGATAAGTTAAATGACCATGCGTAGGCGGAATAAGACCTGCGATAATACGCAATAACGTTGATTTACCTGAGCCTGATTTACCCAGCAACGCGACAATTTCACCCTCATGGAGTTTAAAATTGACATCCTCTAACACTTTTAAATTTTGTGTTGAGGCTTTCTTGAATGATTTATATAAACGATCAATCTCGATAATGGTTTTAGACATACAGGGTCTCTAGTAGAACTTAATTAAAATTAAACCGCTCTTGTGCCAATCGATACAGAGGTCGCCAGATTAAATGATTAAACATCAACACGTAAACACACATAATGGCCGTACCTAATGCAATCTTCGGAAAGTCACCGGCAAGGGTACTAGCATGAATATAATCGCCTAAACCCGTTGCTTGAAGGGATGTATCACCCCAACGAACATACTCCGCAACAATGCTCGCATTCCAAGCACCACCGGCCGCTGTAATCGCACCCGTAATATAAAAGGGAAAGATACTCGGTAATGCCAGACGCCTCCACCATTGCCAACCATGCACACCAAAATTATCCGCAACCAAACACAAATCCCGTGGGATCATCGAGGCACCTGCAATCACGTTAAATAAAATATACCATTGCGTTCCCAAAATCATTAACGGGGTTAACCAAATCTCAACGCTAAGATGATAATGGACAATTGCAATCACAAACAACGGGTAAAACAAGTTTGCAGGAAAGGCTGCAAAAAATTGAATAATAGGCTGGATTTTCTGTGCCAAATGAGGGCGCTGGCCTATCCAGACACCGGCTGGAATCCATAACAAAGAACTCAGCAAAATCAGCACGATAACTCGTGTCCCGGTTGCAGCCCCTAAAAAAAACACGTGTAATACTTCAGATAAGTTTAAGGTTGATAAAATATAGTGAATCAAAAACCAGGCGCTTATCATAATCAACACCAGCAGAATTATACCCCACATCCAATCCACTCGTCTTTGCCAGTTATAATCGATTTCTTTGATTAATTTAGGTGAAACGCGGGTTAAATATTTGGTATTAACAAACCCATTTTTAACGACGGCTGCCGCCCC
>JAJZSG010000055.1 GCA_021849905.1 Pseudomonadota bacterium | reverse complement strand
GTTGAAATGATGTATTCCCCCGACCATGCAGAACAAGTCAGTGGCATTCCATCAATCGAACACCTTCATGCCATTCAACAAGCGATTAATGACGCAGAATCCAAATTTGATATCATTGGGCGTATTATTATTACCGCGGTTAGGCATTTTGGGGTTGACGCATCCATTCGTGTTGCAGAACAAGCCGCTAAAGAGTCTGTGCCTTGTGCAACTGGTTTTGGTTTGGGGGGAGATGAGATCAACTTTCCGCCTAAATTATTTAAAAAAGCATACCAAATTGCTGCTGAATCAGGCTTGCAATGCACGGTCCATGCGGGCGAGTTCGCACCCGCTATTGGTATGATCGAGGCCATTGAACACTTACCCATTCAGCGAATTGGTCACGGCGTACAGGTCATTCACTCGCCCGATACCATGCGTTTAGTCAAAGAGCGCAATATTGCACTAGAAATTTGTCCTTCAAGCAACATCAAGTTGGGTCTTTTTAAAGATTTCAGCAATCATCCCTTCCCACAATTACTCGAATCAGGCATTAAATTAAGCTTAAATTCTGATGATCCACCGTTTATGAGCACAACCGTTGCAAGAGAATATCAGTTAGTCCAACAAGCTTACGATTACTCGGATGCAACGATGCAATCCATTACGGCTATGGCCATTGATTGTGCATTTGTGGATGAAAAAACAAGAGCGCGGTTGCATGCTAAGTTAAAAAACTAGAAACATTTAGGCTCTTTTGACATATACGAACCCTAACGTTATAAGTCCGGATTGACTTAATTCGGACTTATAATGTGAATTAGGCAACATCCACCATGTAATCACGCAATTTCTTCATGGCGTTTTTCTCTAGTTGGCGAACACGCTCAACCGATACACCATATTTTTCGGCAAGCACATGCAATGTGACGGCTTTATCGTCTATTAACCAGCGCTGTTGCAAAATATCCTGACTACGCTCATCAAGGCGCTTCAAAGCCAAATGCAATCGTTCACGACTATCAAGTTCACTCGTATCCTGTTCAAACAATTGAGCCGGATCACTATTGGGTGACTCAAGATAACGCGCCGGAGAGGCTTTGTAATTGACATCGTCATCATCCGAATCATCCGAATCATAAGGCGCGTCCATCGCGTTTAAACGCTGCTCCATAACGAGGACATCATCTGGTGTCACGCCTAAATCATTTGCTATAGCATCGACTTCATCTTGATTCATCCAGCCTAAGCGTTTTTTCATTTGTCGCAAATTAAAAAATAATTTACGTTGCGCTTTGGTTGTTGCTACCTTGACAATACGCCAATTCTGCACGACGTAGTCATGAATTTCTGCTTTAATCCAATGAACAGCAAAAGACACCAAACGCACACCAATATTGGGATCAAACCGCTTAACAGCTTTCATCAAGCCCACATTACCTTCTTGAATGAGGTCGCTCAAAGGTAGGCCATAACCTAAATAGCCGCGTGCAACACGAACAACATAACGAAGGTGTGCTAAAACCAGTGCGCGTGCACCCTCTAAATCACCTTCATCTTGAAAGCGACGAGCACAGTCATACTCTTCTTCTGCTGTAAGCATAGGAATTTGGTTAACGCGATGAATATACGCATCAATACTGCCTATAGGCAAAGTCATGGTTATCGGTTGTAAACTCATTTTAAAACTCCTGCTATACAGAATATAACCAATAAAAGCAAGTTGATTATACACCCAACCTGATAAAGTGTGCAATTGGGTCTCCATCATTGTTTTGCCAGTCAAATTTGGCTCATAAAAAAGAGTGACACTGTTCGAACACCCTCTAGAGTTCTGGTCGGAATTTTTTGGCAAAACCAATTTCTAGTCACTATGAGCGATACGTTGTTGCACTATTGACGGTGATTGGGTTCATAACAGCCTCTATGTTATAAAAAAGCTGTCGTATTAGATTTGATATAATTTCAATGAGAAACATCAGCAAGGTGTAATAGTTTATTTGAGGCGCGGACTCAGCGGTTTCTGTCTTTTGAGATATAGATAAGTTTTTTAATATCTGTTCTGAGCATGGTCGATTATTTCTTGTTTGTATTAAATCATTAAAATGATAATAAGAAAAAATATAAAAACTCCGCTTTTTGATATCACCAATAACGCGATCCCCATTTATTTTTTCTAATTCTTGTAACAACACGTTGGATGGGATGTCCAATTGATTAAAAGCTATTTGGTCCATATGAAAAATAATATCTATAAAGGCGTTTGGATCTATTTCTTTTACACCTAGATTTGCGTAAAGAAACTGATTACCATTTTCGTGGATCTGTGTCGTCATCAAAAGTGGGCTACCAGGAGTAACAATTTGATTTGGTGGGATTTTATGCGCAATGGAGATGTTTTTTGGAATTTGTCCTTGATAAATATCCAAAGCACTTTGTCTTTGAATGTTCCTTGCATTGGGATCAGCGCCAGCACTTAAAAGGCGCTCAATCAAGGCATCATCTCGGTAGAAGCAAGCCCAATGCAAAGGAGACATGTTTAAATTGTCACATTGATTAATATCTACATGATGTTGTTGATGCAAATTAATAAGACGTTGTGCTAGTTTAGAATTTTTTGTTTTACAAGCCAAACATAGGGGTGTGTTACCAAAACTGCGCTTTTCTAAGCAATTAGAGATATCTGTTAAAGAATTAAAATCATACCGTTTATCTGGGGGCGCCAATAGATTAAAGCAAGCATCATGCAATGGGTTATTATCTCTAGCGTAGGAGTATTCTGAGTGATCAATGGCATAGTAATCTTTAAATCGATTATTTTCTTGAACAGGATTTGGTAATATGAAATATTGGCAGTATTGTTCGAGGCGTTTTTCGATTGTTTCTGTTTTATTTGAAAACTGAGAAGTGTGTAACTCTAACCTTAAAGCGTTTACCAATCGAAGCGCCGATGAGGATAAAAAATCCTGTTCTGTTGTGTCGCTGTGTTGCGAGAGATAAGCTTTGATTTTATCTCTAAGACCTATTTTTTTTAAAAAATTACCGATACTTTCTTCTTTGAAGCTATTATTTTCTATATAGTGAATCAAATCCTCAATAGTGCAAGTCAGCGTTTGATCAACTGAGGTTATATCGGGATCATAAAAAGATAGAAGATATGCTGCACCCATTGGAACGCATCCTCGATTTTTCGCTTTGTTATTTATATATAAACATAGGACTAAAATGGCTTTGTGGCAACAGGTTATAAAATCAGCAACAACGCGTCAGCAAACCATTTAATGCAATATGGACCGCCTGTTGACGAATAGCCAACCGGTCACCTGACAGTGTAAAGCAATCTGTCTGTGTCGGTTGTAAATGACTGGCCCAAGCAAACCAAATAGTACCTACAGGTTTTTCCAAGCTTCCCCCGCCAGGACCTGCAACACCACTCACAGCAACACTCATATCAGCATGACTATGAATCAGGGCACCGTCAGCCATGGCGCGCACAACGGCTTCACTGACCGCGCCATGAGCAATAATCAAGGACTCTGGAACGTCTAACATCTCATGCTTAGATGCGTTTGTATACGTTACAAAACCTCGATCAAACCACTGTGAACTTCCTGGAATATCTGTAATTGCCGCGGCAATGCCTCCTCCCGTACACGATTCAGCAACAGCACAGCAACGTGACTGGCTAAGCAAACGATGGCCCAAGTCACGAGACAATTCGTACACGCTTAATTGGGCGTTATGACTTATAATGGGTGACATATTTTTAATCCAATGTTTTTCGATAACGCTTAAATCCAATATACATCACAACAAACATGAATCCCAAAATAGGCAATAACTCTTGCCACACATCAAAAAAGCCATTTCCTTTTAATAAAATGCCTCTTACAATCACTAAAAAATGCGTAAGCGGTAAAATATTGCCCAAATACTGAGCCCACTCAGGCATGCCTCGAAAAGGAAACATAAACCCAGATAATAAAAGCGAGGGTAAAAAGAAAAACATCGCACTTTGTACCGCTTGCAATTGGTTTGTTGCCAAAGTTGAAAAAGTAAGCCCCATCGCAAGATTTGCCGCAATATAAGGCAAGCACAATAATAATAACAGTAAAACACTCCCTTCCATGGGCACCGCAAATACAAATCTTGCCATAAATAAAATTAATAAAATTTGTAAATAACCAACAATGATATAAGGTATGATTTTCCCGACCATAACCTCTAAAGGCTTTAGTGGCGTGGACAATAAATTTTCCATTGTGCCCCGCTCAAATTCACGCGTTATCGCCAATGCGGTTATGATAACGAGGGTCATCGTCAAGACAACGCCTAACAATCCAGGCACTATATTATACGCCGTAATTGCTAGCGGATTATATGCCGTATGTACCAGTGGCTGATAAGGCAAATCGCCTGCGTTTAACGATGCAATCGGGCCTCGCAACTCGTCTTTTAAGGATAAGCGGGCTAGATCACTAAACACGCTAACCGCACGACTGGTTGCGGCTGGATCGGTTGCATCGGCTTCAAGAAGTAATTGTGGCTTTAAACCGCGAATTAGATCGTGCGTGAAGTTGGGTGGAAAATTCACAATAAATTGTATTTTTCCAGTTTTCAATAAATACTGAGCCTCTTCTTCAGGCATACTTGGGGCAATAAAATGAAAGTAAGACGAATTTTCCATGCTCGTTAAAATCCGTCTTGTGATTTGAGTATTATCATCACCTACGATAGCTATGGGTAAATGTCGCGGATTTAAGTTAATTGCAAAACCAAACAAAATTAATTGAATCAAGGGGATGCCAATCATCATGGCAAAGGTCACTGTATCTCGCCGCATTTGGATAAATTCTTTCAACATGACCGCAAGAAGACGCTGAGCACCCCAACTGTTCACTGCAAGACTCCCTTTATAGAAAGGTCTTCTGATTGATTCACAAGGCTGATAAAGGCGTCTTCTAATGTTGGCGAAATAGCTATCCAGCTGATGTTATGTTGTGTTGTTAAGTGATTCAAATCAGTTTCTATGTCTTGAATATTAAAACCACACACGTGTATTTCACGTCCAAACAAAGCAGCCTGTGTAATCTCTGGTATTTTTTTAACCGCTTGCAACAAGCGTGTGGTCACATCACCACGAATAGCCCAGGTATGCAATTGAGTGGATGCAATCACATCATCAACCGTGCCTGTTATTAATAAATCACCATACGCCAAATAAGCCAGGCGTGTGCAGCGTTCAGCTTCATCCATATAATGGGTCGACATTAAAGTCGTCACACCCTGCTCGCTTAATGCATGAATTTTATCCCAAAAATCACGACGAGCAATCGGATCAATTCCTGCTGTTGGTTCATCCAACAATAACAAATCCGGTTTATGCAACAAACAGGCCGCCAGTGCCAAACGCTGTTTCCAGCCACCGGAGAGATCGCCTGCTAATTGTGAACGCCTATCTAACAAATCCATGTCCTGCATAACTTGAGTCATCTGTATTTTGCTATTTTTGACCCCATAAACTTTAGCAATAAACCGAAGATTTTCTTCAACACTTAAATCCGTATAAAAACTAAATTTTTGTGTCATGTAACCGACACGTTGTTTTATTTTTTCAGACTGCGTCAAAATATTAAAACCTAAGCATTGCCCCTGGCCTTTATCTGGTGTTAATAAACCGCACAACATGCGAATGGTTGTGGTTTTGCCACTGCCATTAGGTCCTAAAAAACCAAATACTTCGCCTTTTTTAACCGACAAATCAATATCATTAACCACAAGGCGACCATCAAATGACTTTCTTAGTCCAGACACATCGATAACGAGCGGTTCAATCATGTTTTAATACCGAAACCATAACAGGCTGTCCGGGTTTAAATTGAGCCGCATCCTTAATATCAGCCTTCACACGAAACACCAGATTATCTCTATTTTCTCGACTATAAACTAAAGGCGGCACATATTCCGCTTCAGGTGAAATATACTGAATGACCGCTTTGTTATGTGGCCTACACCCATCGCAATCAAAATTAATGTGTTGGCCTAATTGTAATTTAGGCAATCCATCAGCGGGAACAAAAAACTGTATCCGGATATTAGATGGTGTTAAAAGCGCTGCAATAGGGTGTGCCGCATCAACGAACTCACCTTGCTCAAAATAAGTATCAAAAATTATCCCATCGGCAGGTGCGTAAATTTGTTTTTGTTGCATCTCCCATTTCACTTTTTGTAGTTTGAATCGAAGCGATGCAACTTGTGCTCGTTGAGCTTTCACTTGATATTGACGACTACCCAACTTCGCCAACGCCAGATTGGCTTGATATTGAGATTTCAGATAGGTTAATTCATTAAGGCGCTCAACTGAGGCATCCAGTGTATCTTTGTCTACAGCATGCTTTTGATAGAGCTCTTGATAGCGTTTCACACGCAATTGAGCCAAGAGCAATTGGGAGTTGGTCTGTTCAACCTGAGCGGTAATGGCATCTATTTCAGGCGCTCGACGAGGCTTTATCAAATCAGTGTAGATCTCTTTAGCCTGGGATAAAGATGCCCGGGATTCTCCCACGACCAACGCTTGAGGATTATCGTCTAATTTAAACAACAAGTCGCCCGCTTTAACAAACTGCCCCCGCTGAACATGCTTATCGACCAAAATACCGGAGTAAGGGGAAGCAAGATAAATATTTTCTCCCTCAACATAACCCTGATAATGGGTTGAATCCGAGTCACCACAACCCGACAAAAGCAACGATAAAATAGCAAGATAAAATAAATTAATACCCATTGATAAGAGAGTCACGTCAATTAGTCTCATTTCAGTATAAGCGAATAACCGATTAAAACCATCGATTTTAAAGCGTTTACGCATGAAATTAAGCCTGCCTTAATCCCTACTTAAGAATTGTTTGATATTGTTCCATCTAATAAACAAACAATAGGGGCAAAAAATGCCTAATATAACCACTGTGATTCATGACATTATTCCAAATTTTGATAATGCAACTGAGATAACTCGTCAACTATTTCTTGACTCCGAGGAAGGAATCGACCTAACGGTAAAAATTCGACTTGGACATTTTGATGAAGATTACGTCTTATATTCTGATCAAGAAAGTAAAAAAAGACGCCAAGATAGAATTAAAAACGCTCAACAGGTATTGAAAGATAGCTTTTCTTTCATAGCGCTAAGGCGAGAAATCATTCAAAATGAACTAAAAAAACGAATACCCATTTATCAAACACTCGATGATACAGAACAAGTACAGTTGGCTAATACAGACTACTCTATCGAATTTTATGAATCTGATTTTAAAAATAGATCTCAATGGAACTTGGCATTTTTAAACGATGAAACAGGTGAAATTGTAGCGATTCATCGTAAACTAGATGAGCAACACACTCGGTTGATAGAACAGGCTGCAGCGCAATTAAGTCATCTATTTTCACAAATCATTGAGCCGAATAAACTATGCGACATTGCAGTAGAAATTTATCTTTCATCCCTCTCAATAATTGATAAAAAAAATAAATTAGCAAAGTATTTAAAACATGATTTAGATACCAATAAACGCTGGATAGCTTTACAAGATCGTAAAAATCAGGAAGCCTATTCTAATCGTTTGGCATTATCATCTCTTCAGCAATTTGTCCACAATAATTTTAATGAATACCTCGACTATCTTAACAGAATTGCAGATGCTCACACTTTTTATCAGTTTTTTGGCCTATCAACGGAACATCGCAGTTGGGAGTTAGATTATCTTGACATATACAATTATTCACGTGCGCAAGAAAATGTACGAGGTATTAGAAACATCATGCATGTGTTGCTAATACCACAGCAAGCCTTGTTCCATGAATATACACAAATTGCAAAATATGAAAAAAATCGGTTGAACATCATCTTAAGGGCAATCATTCCGATTATGGTCATCGGTGTTTGTATGGTCTTGTTTTTTTCATTATTGATGCCCGTTGTCATTCCTGAATTGCTTGAGATTTTCATGCTCATTCCTGCGTTATATTTGGCCACAGCGGCAGCTAGTTTGTATGTAGAATTCAAAAATCAAGTCTATACATCCATGATGTCTTATTGGTGGGGAGATTTTTACCAAACACCTGCATTTCAAGTGAATGATCGGATGTTACGCGCTTTTCAAAACGATAGATCAAAAGCCGAGTTAGTTCAGACATTTTACATAAAAAGCCTTAAAGAAACGGAGCAGATTGAAAAACAGTTCTTAAGTTTTCCGAGTGGGACATTAACATCCGAAGAGATTAAAGCTTATCAAGAAAATATAATCAAAAAATCAACATTATTACTCGAATGGTATGACATTCACAGCAATGAACGACTCGGTTCGGATGAAACGCCAAATATCGTTAAAAATCGGCTAGACAAAGAGTGCCATGCCGAATTGGCAGAATGGGACAAAAACCGTCGACAATATGCAAATGAGTTCATTGATGCTTTTGAAGATCATAAGGTCAGAAATGCAGCTCAAACCAGTTGGCAATTTTTTAGACCTAATACAGGCGTTAAAAAATTAAGCGATACGTGTCAAATGCATCAGGAAAAAATAGCCCTTGCAGAGACAATCTATCAAAATGTTTATGACCTGGGGTATCATCATGTTTAAATTAATAATCAATAATCATAAATCATGCCTCATCTTGTACAATCAGTTGAATATTACCAAAACGCGCTGACTCCACGCATTGCATCGTCAACATTGCTGACGACTGCAATTGAAAGTGGCGCCGATTTGTCACGTATATACAGGGCGTTAAGCTATGAAGAAGCCTTAGGAGATACACTCAGTGAGTTACAATATGAATGGCAATTACTTATTCTAGGTGGCTGTCATTTTGACTGGCACGCACAAGACATTGAATTTTTTATGCAAGAAGATAATAACGGTAAAACACCAATACACTATCTTGCATTAGCAGGAAACCTAGACGCGTTGCTATTCATCCAAGAAAAACATGCCGAATTACTTGAAGTAATCGATAACGCGGGTCGCAGCATTGCGCACTGGGCAGCGTGGTCGGGTCACACAGATATACTTGACTGGATTGACTCAAATCATACCAATTTATTAATAAAAAAAGATCAAAATGATTCTAATATCGCACATTATGCAGCCCTATCGGGACGACCACAATCTCTGAACTGGATTGAAAAAAGAAAACCTGATTTATTAACCGAAAAAACCAATTATGATTTTTCAATTGTAAATTTTGCAGTTGAATCACAATCCATAGATGCACTGAATTGGCTCAATGACTGGACTTCAAGAACGAACCATCGGGAATTAATGACTGAAAAAAACAGGAATCTTAATCATGCGCATCTAGCGGCTCTGACTGGGAACGCTGACGTACTAAACTGGCTACATGTGAATTACCCCCATTTATTCGAAGAAATATATCGTAATGATCGTAATATTGCTCATCTGGCTGCATGGTCAGGTAGACGCAATACGCTTGACTGGATATTGCGCAATGGCTTTACTGATTTACTGAATAAAAAAGACTCTGAAGGGAATTCAATTACACACCTAGCTATTTTAGAGAATCATATTGATATCCTCGAGTGGATTAACACGCATTGTCGAGAATTACTTCTAACTACGGGTGAGCTTGGTCAAACGATTGCTCATGACGCCATCATGTTTGGAGGCATTGAAGTGCTTCGCTGGGTTATCGAGAATTTACCCGAATTGCTCAAACAAGAAGATCTTCGCGGCCGGAATATAGCTCATTACGCATGCAAAATAGGCAAAGAAGACCTATTTAATTGCTTATTAGAAGAACACCCTCAACTTCTAAAAACATTGTGGGTTTACGATGACAACGATGAAACATTACAAGACATGGCTCACAGGAACATGTTGATAAAACCTAATCAATTGAGAAACATTGCTTTATTGGCTGCAACAAACAGAATCATTGAAAATCAACCTAAACCAAAAGACAGCACGTTATTACTTGCCTTCCATAAAGAGTGGCAAGAGTTGATATGGAAGCAAGAAGGCTACGATCCGCATGACTTAATAGCTAGCGAGTCGCATTTACCTCGTGACTTACGAGGCGATATGCGAATCCTGCGTCCCTTAATTGAATTAAAAAATTTTTCTTTCAACGACAATATTATTACAAAAGAAGCTCTCCAAGAGTTACTTCGATTAACGCTAAATACGCTTCCACGAAGACATGCCGCATTTTTTAAAGACAACAAGCCTGCATTAATTCAACAATTACAAGTATTTGTTGAAAAATTAACGGTTGAAGCACTCTCAGATAAACAAATACTTTGCTTGCAGCGTATAATAAAAGATTATGAGCAAGGTAAACTATTATCGATAAAAACCCCAGGGACCGATTTATTAGTTAAAAAACTACTAACCTCTAATACACTAGATCAACTGTATTCCAAGATTGAGTCTAATTTGGAGCTAGATATTTGTGTAGAGAATTTTTCAAATTATTATAATACGTTTGCAGAGCGAGTAGCCATGCTTCCGCTAAACAACGACTGTGCAAATGCGATGCGTGATATCTTTTTACCCGCAATTGAAACCCTCATTCGTGATGAAGAAGATATTGTACAACACGTCACATTACACAAAACAAAAATTTATTATATAAATGGAAATATGCCAATTCATACAACTCATGTATCTGCAGATGATGTTGATGGCTATCGTCAAACGCTACGCCAGTTACTGATTAATTTTTTTGCTGCAATTGAGATTGTGCATGTTAAAGGCCGATTAAATGAATTTTGCAGAAGAGTCTGCATTGGCAACTGTTTGGAAGGACGACTTAGAGACACATTTGAATGGGTCGCATCATTATCTGACATTAGCTCATTTGAAGATCTGATGGATAGGTATATTCACCAAGAGTACGTGCCATATATTGAAGTGATGTTTGATATCTCAATCGACTCGTTGGAGTACGACCCGGTAGTTTGTGAATTTATTATGGCGCGCCATCAATACGAACCCTGCTTTATCCATCCAATATATGCACCTGAAGGTAAAATTACAGGAGCAGGTGTAACACAATATCTTACTGAAATTCTTGATTATAAATTAGACTTACTTGAGGCAAATGCCAACACGTCATATTGAAAATAGTGAAGGACACTCAGAAATTTGGCTCTCTACTCTGTATTGTAGATCACTCGCTGCGCTCGAGATGAGGCAGGAGCGTTCAAGATAAGATAAAAAGTGAGGAAATGACAAGTAAAAAAAAGGCGACTAACATTAATATATTAGTCGCCTTTTTAGGAATAAACTCCTGGCAATGACCTACTTTCACATGGAGAAACCCCACACTATCATCGGCGCACGAATGTTTCACTGCTGAGTTCGAGATGGGATCAGGTGGGTCCAAACGGCTATGGTCGCCAGGAAAAACAGTTCAAGTCACGTGTGCCTTGGGCAATCGCCT
>JAJZSG010000054.1 GCA_021849905.1 Pseudomonadota bacterium | reverse complement strand
GAAAGTGTATTTTTGTTATATATCCTTAACAGCCTCGGTCATCCCTAGCCCTGAAATCGATGATGCATACTAGTCGGTTTGGCATGTTTCTCGATATACGCAATAATCTTACCCGCAATATTAATATGCGTCGTTGATTCTATCCCTTCAAGTCCGGGAGATGAGTTAATTTCCAACACTAAAGGCCCATGATTTGAACGAACCAAATCCACGCCTGCCACTTTAAGTCCCATTGTTTTAGCCGCTGCAATCGCTATAGCACGCTCTTGTGGAGAAAGTTTAACTTTCAATGCTTTACCGCCTTGATGAACGTTAGCTCTAAATTCACCTTCTTTAGCTTGACGCTTCATTGCTGCCACCACCTTATCGCCAATAACAAAACAGCGAATATCAGTGCCTCGTGACTCTTGAATGTATTCCTGAACCAGGATATTGGCATGCATTTCTTTAAATGCATTAATAATACTAACAGCTGATTGATGACTATCTGCAAAAACAACACCTTTTCCTTGAGTGCCTTCAAGTAATTTAATCACAAGTGGTGCGCCACCAACCATACGAATTAAATCTTCTGTATTGTCAGGCGATTGAGCAAATCCCGTCAACGGCATGGAAATGCCTTTACGCGCTAATAATTGTAAAGAACGAAATTTATCACGAGAACGGGCAATGGCAATCGACTCATTAAGCGCGTACATCCCCATCGTCTCCATGTGTCTTAAAACAGCAGTGCCATAAAACGTATTCGATGCCCCAATGCGCGGAATAACTGCATCAAAATGAGGTAATAATTCGCCGCCCTGATAATGCACGGTAGGTGATGATGCCGCCACATTCATATAACAATATAAAGGATTAATAATTCGTACATCGTGTCCACCTTCTGTTCCTGCTGCAACCAGTCGTTTGTGTGAATAAAGTCTGGGATTAGTCGCTAGTATTGCAATATTCATAAGAGCACGTTTCCTTTTAATTAGGCGACCAATTGTTGATAATCTTTAGCTAGCCACTCGGCATCATGAGGTGTCGTGAAAAAAGCAACCAACTGACCTTGGGGATTAACTAACAGGATAGCACCTGAGTGATCAATGCTATCATGTTTAGAATCATCGCCTGCTTTTGGCATCACATTAAAATAAGCAACGCCTAAGTCATTTGTCAGTGCTTTAATGACGTTATCCGAACCACGAGCACCATAGAAATGACCATCAAATGCTGTAACATAATGTTTCAATTTATCAAGATCATCACGAGCTGGATCAAGCGAAATCATCACCACCTGTGGCATAGGTTGGACCTGATTTTTATCCAGCAAACGATACATCTTGCCTAATTCGGCCATGGTTGTTGGGCAAAGATAACCACAATTTGTAAAACCAAAAAAAATAAACGTCCAAGAACCATTGAGTCTAGCGTTATCAAAGGGCTTATGATCTGTTCCTAATAATGAGAAACTTGGCAAACTACGCGGTTTGTCTAGTAACGTTCCATGCAATTGACTGATATCCACCTTTTTTTTATGTACATGCTGGGATAACAACAAACCCGCCATCAAGGCAACAATGGCTAATAAAATAACGACAGTCCGCGTGATAGGGTTAATTTTATTAAACATTGTATTCTCCTAGAGATAATGGTCGACTAACAAAAACAAGAAAAGCAGCATTAAATAAACAATCGAGAATCGAAAAGTACACATCGCATCACGAGCATCTTCACGACGATATAAAACAATAGCCCAGTATAAAAAACGCAAGCCCGCAAACAATGCGCCAACAAGATAAAACCACCCACTCATCCCCACAACAAAAGGCAGGACACTAACAACACATAACAAAACGGTATATAGCAACACATTGAGTTTAGTATAGCGAACACTATGGGTCACAGGCAGCATGGGAATATCCGCCTGCTTATAATCTTCAAAGCGGTAAATGGCCAGAGCCCAAAAATGAGGCGGTGTCCATGTGAAAATAATCAAAACCAACAAAAATGCCTGAGGGTCGAAGTGACCCGTTACCGCAGTCCAGCCCAACAAAGGGGGAGCAGCTCCCGCAAGCCCTCCAATCACAATATTTTGCGGCGTAGCTCGCTTGAGATATCCGGTATAAACACCCGCATAACCGATAATGGTGACAAAAGCGAGTACTGCAGTCAGTGTGTTCACAAAATAGTTTAATACGCTTAAACCGATAACACCCATAAGACATGCAAAACAAACGGCTTGTTTTACTGAAACACGCCCCTGCGCAACCGGTCGTTTACGCGTGCGAGCCATCATGGCATCGATTCGTTTATCAACCAGATGATTAATAGCGGCCGCACTACCCGCACAAAAGCCAATGCCTAATAAACTTGCACTTAGTGTCCGTAAAGGCACCCAACCCGGCACGGCAAGGTACATACCCACCAATACCGTCAGTAACATCAGGGCAACCACTCGAGGCTTACACAGCTCTAAATAATCATGAAAAGTAGCCATGTAACCTGTGCGATAACTAGTCGACATAACTCACCTTTTCCCTGACAAATAGCGCAAACTCACGAGAGAAAACAATATCAAAGCGGCCAATCCATTATGAGCAACGGCCGCCCATAACGGCAGCAAATAAAGAACGTTAATCACACCAAGCAAAAGTTGCATCACAATCAAAACAAGAATGACGACAGCCGCTGCTCGTATCGACTTGAATTTAATCCGCCATAATAGAAAACAAGACAATATTAACAGATACGTTGCCGTGAAATAGGCGCCCAGACGATGAACCACTTGAATGGTTGCCCGAACACTGTTATCGAGCAAACCACCCTGATAATTTTCACCAATTGCTGAGAAAATGTTAAAGGCTTCTTTAAAATGCAAAGGAGGAATCCACTGTCCATTGCAAAGAGGAAACCCAATACAGGCAATACCTGCATAATTCGAGCTGACCCAGCCACCCAAAGCAATTTGACAAAAAACAATCACAATACCTAGATTTATCCAAAACTTACTTCGAGGCAAATGGTGCCGATCAACCACACTCAATTGCCACCAGAGATAGCCCAAACAAGTAAAGATTGAAATACCACCCAGAAGATGCCCCATCACCACCACCGGTAATAACTTCAGTGTCACGGTCCACATCCCTAAGGCAGCCTGAAAGGCAACTAGCAACATGAGGATAGACGGCAAAATCCAGGGCATGCAAACAGCCTCTTGTCGGCGTAAATAAACTACACCACAAAAAATAACCACGATAAGCAAAGCCAATGTTCCGGCAACATAACGATGAGCCATTTCCGTCCATGCTTTACCTGACTCAATCGGTGTATGTGGATATTGACTCTGCATATGTGTCATATCGATTTGCTTGACCGGCATGACCAGACGACCATAGCAACCGGGCCAGTCCGGGCAACCCAAACCGGCATCAGTAAGGCGTGTATAAGCACCCAGCATCACGACAAAAAAAGCCAAAACTAGTGCACAAGTCACAATAAGACGTAATAGTTTAATCAATTCAATTACCCTTTGGTTAATAAATGTTTAATATCGTGATACACATCATCCGCCTCAGCCGTCAGGGGATAGGTTAACACCAGAAAATTATCTGGATTAGCAAGAAATAATGCTGACTTGGGGTATAAACGAATCAAACGCGCTGATTCTTGGCTAGACAACACCACAATTGACGCGTGCGTTTTCTCTACAACATTCTCAAACTCAGAAGGGATGGGATTTGTATTAACAGCACTTAATATTGTCAATTCGACGTTATACAGATGCCGCCCCAACGCTACCCGAATTCGCGCTAATTTATCCAACTGTTCAAGAGATGTTTTATCAAATTCCTCAAGATTCCATAGCACAATCCGCCATTTGGAATGATGTCCCAAAGCCTCTAATTTAACCGGAGGTGTTACGAATTGCCCACGATTAGTCGTCGATTGAGTTAACCACTGTGGATGAAAATAAACAATATAAGCGGTCAGACCCGGGGCTGCAAAAAGCAAAACCAGTAATAACAAAACAAGATAGTGACGACGTGTATTATTATTCATATTTTTTTTAAGTTAAGCGCTATAAAAATGATTAAAATAATAAAGGCCATGGCAAACCACTGCAATGCATAGCCATAATGACGCTCAGGCGACATGGCAACAACGGGCCATTCTCTCACAAACCCATTCGCTGCCTGAAAATCTAGGCGAATGATAAACGGATAAACGGATTTATGCAAAAATTGGCTCATCAAATGCACATCCAATCGCTCAACAATCGCCAAATCAGCCTTTTTTTGCTCAATTCCTTGTCCCAGAATCCAGTTTTTATCTGATGGGTAGTATGCTTTTCCTGTCAATCGAATGGGTGTTGAAGGATTGTGAATAACCGGGAATGTTTGTCGCGTGACATCGGCGCTGACAAAACCCCTGTCAACTATGATCACATGTCCATTAGCGAGCAAGAGCGGCGTTAACACATCATAGCCAAACTGATGTTGATGATGCTGATTATCCAGAAGTAAAGTGCTTGATAGAAAATGTCCCTCAACAACCAAAGGCTGATATTGGGCTGGCAGACTGTCTTTCGCATTCCACAGCTTAGGCTTTTGCTGTGCAAATGAGTTTAAAGCCGCAATCATCTGTTTTTTTTCACTGGCTCGATGGAGCTGCCAAAACCCTAACCTTAAAAAAAGTACGACTGATAAAACCGTGATTAAGATCATCACCCAGTGCGGTTTAAATCGAAAAGTCAAAGGATAAATACAGCGCATAATCACATCTATAACACAAATCCCAATTGTAAGCCTATTTGGATAAAATAGAAACCAGATAGAGGATGAAAAGTATTGGGCGATTTATTTACATGACAGAGACAGCAGAGCAACATGTTTTTTAAATATTCTGAAAGGCTGTTTTTTGACTCTCGTTTTTTTTATGCATCGACGTTATTAACGTCCGGGACCTTGAGCCAACATTTCCACTAGAAGATCGAGTGAATTGGCAATAAGAATTTGATCAGCTTCGGTAACAATCTTAAATTGCTCATCAAGCCTATTATGAAGGAGATGGGGCGAGGTGCTGACAAATTGTTTTCCTTTTTCAGTTATTTCTATAAAAATAACACGCCTATCTTCGGTATTTCTGTTACGCATAATCAAACCTTTCTCTTCTAATCTATCAATAATTCCGACTAGAGTGCTGGCAGTTAAATGCACATATTTTGACAATACCGAAAGTGTCATGACGCCTTTTTCATAGATCTCATATAAACAAACCAGTTGCGGAACTGTAATGCCATATTGCTTATCTAGATTACGTGAATGATTATCTATTTGTTGCATTATTTTACGCAAAGCAAAAACAATTCGCTTTGAATACGGTAATGTGGTTAACGGGATATTCTGTTGTTCAGAAGAAACCGTCTCTTTTTTTTTGTTTTGTAATTTCATTTTAGAGATTTCAGTCATGTTGTGATTGTTCTGTTATTAAAATATCATCCATAATCTGTGATTTTTTAGCATCTAAAATTGTATTGGAGCACGTTGACTTACAAAACGTTTCTTTAATACCAAAAAAAACAACAGTAACGGCTATGATTGCAATATATACCATACTTCCAAATGCTTCTTGATAATTGATTAATCGAACCGTACCCCCCGAACTTGTGTACGATAATACAAATCCAATCAGTGGCGCAAGTAATGATGATGTAATAACAATCAGTGTATTATTAATGGCAAGTCCTGCTGCTAACGAGTTCTCTTTACACTGCTCTGCCATAATTGCAAAACCTATGCTCGAGCCACCTGCGCCTATTCCAAGAAGACAAAAACCAATTGATAGGCCTGCCTGGTTTAAAGGCAAGTAAATTATTCCGAATAAAGACAATAAAACGAGTATTGATGAGACAATCATAAACGGTTTTCTGCGTTGAATTTTGTCAGAAAAATAGCCTGTGAGCGGACATGACGCCGCAAATCCCAACCAAACTAGCGTAATCATGTAAGATGAAAACGTTGAAGAAAATCCTTTCTCAACAAGAAAAGCAACCCCTTCATTTTCAGTCAAATATTCAATAGAAAAATATATAAATGCTGAATAAATAGCAATACACCAGATTTGTTTTTTTTTAATCAGATAGATTAAGTCATCAACTAATGATGTTGAATGAGACAAAATAATAAATTTATCAGATTGTCGACGATTATTTTCTACAAAACGAAATACAAAAATAGTGATAACCACACCTATTAAAGCAAGATTTAAAAAAACATCTCGCCAACTTATATTAGATTGATACAACAAGGTATTCAGTGGTCCTGCGGCAAACATGGGTCCAATTGTACCTATAAACTGGGATATCCCTATAAAAAGACCCGTGTTTTTTTGTGGCATCCAGTCATAAATAGCTATCAGCAAACAAATAAAACCACAAGAAGCTCCAAGCCCCATCAACATGCGAAACAGCGTAACAGCAACATAATGATTTGACATAGAAAAACCAAGGTTGGCAATTGCACAAATAATAGACGCACCAAGAAGGATTTTTTTAAGTCCGAACCAGTCCGTAAGAATACCAACCGGAATTTGCATAATACCGTAAATGAGTTGGAAAACAGTTGTACTTAAAAAAGCAAATTGAACGGGTGTTAACTGTAAGTCATGCATCATTGGTGATTGAAAAGTACCCAATAATGTTCGTAATACAAACTCATACATGAAGAAAAACGTACAGATTAACCACGTTACAATTCCGCTTAATGTCACTTTATTACCTGTATTCATTATCATACAACCTGAGCGTGATTATCATTCCAGTTTTCTAATATATTTTTTGCGCGAGTGTTATCTATAAATGATGCAATTTTAAAAATTGTTTGGCCCTCATGAATAAGTGGATGACGATTTATTCCAATAATAATTCCATCTTGCTCAGCATGAACCAGCTCAGAAGAGCTTGATGTAAACGGGTCGTTTATCCGCCCAATAACGTCTCCTTTTGTAATCATCTGGCCAAGCTCTACCTCACTAAACAATACCCCACTTCGATGCGCTCTAAGCCAATCTTGATCTTGAGAAATAATTGGTTTAAAAGGGTTTTCAGATTTAGCAGACTGCGGAGTTATCTCAAACATACCTAGTGAATGCATGACATTATGAATGCCTGAGATACCTAGTTTTATTGACGCTTCATTAAACCGCATAGCCTCCCCTGCACGATAGACCAACAAGGGAATATTTAATTGCTCCGTTGTTTGTTGTAAGGAGTTTTTTACCTTATTAATATGTGTAATCACCGGTGCGGCAAATTGTTGAGCGAGACTCACCGCTTGGCTATCATCCTGATTACAATATATTTGAGGAAGGAGCTCATGATTGAGCGATCCTGTTTGTAATTCGATGCAGTAATTAGCTTTGCATAAAATTTCTTTTGTAAAAACATACGCCAAACGCTCCCCGTATGAACCATGAGCCACACCCGGAAAACAACCATCAAGACTCATGTCCTGGGCTAAGACGTTTGACTGGGCCACTAAACCAAGAATATTTAATACTGGAACGAGTATCAGTGTGCCGCATAAGCGTTGCGAAGAAGAAGCAAGTAATCGATTAACAATTTCAATACCATTTAACTCATCACCTTTTGCCGCAGAAAAAATCAGCAAACAAGGACCAGGCATACTACCATGCACAACTTGTATAGGCATATAAAAGGACGTACACGAATAAAATTCTGGCAGTGGCAATGCCAAGTGAGCTGATTCACCCGGATGAATGGTTACATTGCAAATGGTTAGATTAGAATTTTTCATATCCTATGCCTCCTTATCGGTATTGTACTTTTAGAACAATCCATAACTAAAAGTGATTATCATGTTATTCGTGGAATAGCTTGTTTTACAGGTATTTCATTCTATATGATGTAAAAATTTATTTATTTGAGCTCAAACGATTTGAGTTCATGTTAATGGAGTTTCACTGTATCGTCAAGAAGTTGGCATTCAAGACAAACATATAATGGGTTAGATATCCATCATTATGGTCTTTTTTTATAACAAAAGGCACCAGAATTGCTTGATTTTGCTTAGCTTTCGTCCCTTTTTTATCAGACGATGTATTTGCGCCTAATCATCAAGTCAGACAGTAGCAGTAGCCTTATGGGTAATGACCTACACGCGGAGCATCAGCATATGCATTAGTCGATTTTGAAAGCTTGATCTTCGAGTATTAGGTATAATTTGGCTCATGTGTAAAACTGTTTATCTGCTTTTTCTCTTCGTATAATTCTTTCATAAACGACCTGGAGCAATAAGTTTCATTAATGCCCAGTATCGTAAGGCAAGAAATTGCTGCAGCAATGGGAAGCATGATAATTGCATACTGAAAATCTAACGATACAAAATGATGCGCCTTAAAACCCGCATGATGCTGGAGCAGCGCTCCGAATAATACCTGGGCCAATCCTCCGCTACCCGTAATAATAATGGAGGCAATAGCCGTTGCAAAACCGGTATTATTTGAGTGGTTACTCTCTGAAATCAGGGGATAACCAATAATCTGGCTGCTACTGAATAACCCTATCATAAAAAACAAACACGATAGTGCAGTAAAAGACAAGTCTGAAAACATGACTAAAAGAACCATGGTGCTTAACGACCCAATTGCTCCAAAAAACATAACAGGTTTTCTTCTGCCTAATTTGTCAGAAACAAGACCAAACAATGGTCCGCCTATCATACTTCCCATTAAAATCAAACTCATAATATTGCTTGCTTCTATATTTCCCAAATGATGCACTTTCTTTAAGTAACTCGCTCCCCACAGAGCGCACAGCACCATGATGGGAAAGTTTAAACAAGCAGTATATATTCCTGCAAACCAATTTTGTTTCGTGGTTAATACTTGAGTGATTCCTTTGAGCCAAGTTAAGGCGTTGTTTCTTGATGATTCCGGTTGGATTTTATCTCTTATCACAAAAAACAACCAAATTAGGATAAACAGACCGAAGATGCCATCGATCAGCAAGGCTGTCCTCCATCCAACATATTCGTTTATATAGGCTAATGGCGTGTGTGCAGCCATACCACCACAAAAAGCCATGGTAACTAAACACCCAGTCACTAATGCTTGATGGGTTGGTGGGAAAAAACGATAAACCAAAACAATACACGATAAAAAGCAAAAAGCATTTGCAACTCCCGTAAATGAATGAAAAATCGAAGCTAGTATATAAGATTTTGCTAAGGCAAAGCCCAAGGTACCCGTGATACAAATTATCATCGTAATCAGAATAATTTTTCGCACAGAAAAGCGATCGACAATTATTCCTGCGGGTATAAAAAATAAAATACTTGCCCATACAAATGTACTAGACATCCAACTCAATTGTGCTGCATTAATCTGGAATGCTTGCCGTAAGGATTGATTGATGACATCGAAAATGTTCATTTGAAAAAAAACATAAAAGAAAAATAACCCAGCTGACAAGCAAGTGAACCAAGACTCTCGGAGGCTGTTATCAATGCTGGACTTATCCTTCATATCTTTGTTTTTATGACGAAGCATGATTACACCTGAAACTTAATTTTTAATTAATACTAACGTTCTGATACTTTGAATACAAATACAAAGTCGTACTTCTTAATACTCCTTCAGTTAGCTAACTGAATTATCAAAACATTTATATAGTGATTTTTAAACAAAAATAAAATTTAATTCTCACTTAATCCAAGTAATGGTACATTTAATCAAATTAATTTTGCAGTTTATAACCATGCCTAATACTTTTTACTATTTACGCGGAGCGCTGAGCGAACAAGCATTATTAGCAAAACACGATGACACAGTCTTGAAGGCGATTAATCGCTTATTAACAGGTAATTACTCACAGAAAAATCTGGAAAAACTCACCGGCCATGCGATCTACAGTTTTCGAGTAAGCGATGCTGCGCGTTTACTATTCACGACTAAACGAATGGGCGATTCACACTATTTGCTGGTGCTCGATTACTTACCTACTCACGATTATCATAAAAGTCGTTTTTTACGTTCAGGCGTTTTGCGTCATTTTCTGGAGCATCACGAACCGGATGATCTGATATTTACAAGTGTGTCGCACGAAGAAGCGGGTGCTTTACCCATCAGTCCGGCAGGAGAAACTGCGCGCGGTGTTGCGCTTGATTTCTATCATCGACAATTCATCGAATTAACAACTCCTCAACAAACCGCATTACAAGTCCCACTTCCAGCAGTGATTAGTGGCGTGGCCGGTTCTGGAAAAAGTTGTATTGCTTTATCGTTGCTGTCATCTTACCTGTTAACCCCTAACGATAAGGGTGAAACACGTCGAGTCCTGTATGTCAGTCAATCCGAACGTTTAGTGGCAAGTATGCAAGAGGCCTGGCGTCAACTTCCCATTTCTGTGGACACAACCGATAGCGTAGAATTTGTGAGTTACCCTGACTTGGTTAGGCATCGACTAGATGCCAAAGCCCCCGGCTTAGTCAACTTCGCATCGTTTGAGGCTTGGTATCAAGGCCCATCGAAAAAAGATATGTATGAAGAGTTGCGTATTTGCTCTGGTTATGACGAAGCCTCGTATCTAGCCCTGGGTCGGCGGCAATCGTTGGTTAATTCTGAGGAACGACAGCAAATTTATACGCTGTATCAACGCTACCTCGACCACCAAGCCACCTTCGGTTACGATCCGGCGTTTTATACCTTTGACGAAACCAACACCTATGATTGTATAGTTGTGGATGAAGCACAAGATTTTTCGCATGGCGCGAATAAGAACCTTTGTCGATTGGTAAAAAATGATCAAATAATTTTTTGTCTAGACAGCCATCAGCAGTTGTATGACAGACGATCAATTAGACCTTATCTTTTGCAACAATTAGGTGTCGATGAACGTCATCATGTGCAGCTTAACACGACGCATCGCTGCCCACCGCCGGTCGTTGCGGTCGCAAATATCGTGATTGCTTTAAAGCATCGATTAGTCGGTGGTATTGCGGATAAACATGCGGTGACAGAAGTCGTAGGAGACAATCAATTAGAGGGTAATGTGCAATTTTTCACGTTAGACGCGCTTCATGCTAGCGGTTGGGTCGCAACAGAAAAAGGAACCCATTTTGCGGTCGTTACTCAAGCACGCTATCGCGAGCAAGCCCAGCAGTTGTTTCAAACCGATTTGGTGTTAACACCAGAAGAAATAAAAGGCTTGGAATACCCAATTGTCGTTGCTTATCAACTCTGTGATGACGACACGTTTAAGCCCATCAGAAAACGACTAAGTACCTTAGGAGATAAACAACCCATTCATCGTGCTAAAACCGATGCCGCAGAAGAATTTGCGCCCGTACTCAATGGGATCTATACAAGCTTCATGCGCACACAACAGACATTAATCATCTGTGAAAAGCCTAGCCGAGATAACGCGTGCTTATTAAACGATATTCAAAATCTAGCTAGACCCCAGTCATTGTCTATCGAACTGTTTGAGCAACACAATACACGAGAAGACTGGTTGGCTGAGGCTAAACGACACTTAAAAGAGGGCAATCACGACATCGCGCAACAAATTGCTGCACGACACCAGTTGGGGGATGTAGCCGATGATAGCAACCCACCGGTTAAATCAGACTCTCTTAAGTCTGACATATCACCGCAAGAATCCAAGACAGAAAAAACAATAATCACAAAAACCGCATCACACAGTCTTGAAGCC
>JAJZSG010000053.1 GCA_021849905.1 Pseudomonadota bacterium | reverse complement strand
TGTCCATTTTTCCTTGAAAAGGACTTAACATCTGACGAATCATGTTACGTTTTTTAGGAACAGGCATTAAACCAGATACGTGCTTCCAAAATGCCGTCTCAACAAACGTAGTGCGCCACCATCGACGCCAGCGCTTCCATGTGGACTCACTGACAGTTATACCAAAGCGATGTTTAATTTGAGTCAGTCGATACTCATGGATGCTTAGCGTTAACGCTGAAATCAAAAGCAATAATGGTGCAGGATACCAACGACGACCAAAAAACCGTACCGATGGTGATGTCGTACGTTGTCTACAATCACTACAACAAAAACTAAAACGCTCTTCATATGCTGAACGAAACTCAGCTGATAAACCCAGTGGACTTCGAGGATAATTTGCTTGATGTAAAGTGCCACCACATGAGCAACCTTGCTGACGAGTACTTTCTGCAAGCTCGCGATCAATCGCAATTAATAATAGGTGAAAACTAGAATCAAATAGAAATTTATGAGACATTATGCTTCTCTTTTGGCTTCGAAACCTAAAGAGACACCCATCGAGAGTTTTAATCAAGCTTTTCGGTGGGTTTTTTTATTTAAACATCAATTAATTTGGTAAAAATCGTGGGTTAATGCATCAGAGAATTTGGTGAGGCTGAAAATAGCAACGGAATCTATTAAAAACAAAAAAGCCATTTTGGAGGCTTTGGTCGTTGCATCTATGCTAGTTTTGGTTTTTTACGGATCATTGATTTATCTTAATGAGCTTATTTACCGTGATTTAAGCGTCCCTCGCGCTCAACTATTTAAAGCGAATTCTTTTTTGCTCGGTCTTTGGATCATTCTTCCACCTTGTTTTGGCTATATTGTAGATAAATTGGCTGTCGCTTATCGAAAAATAATGAGACTCGGAGCCCTGGGTGTTTTCTTTACTGCACCCCTTTTGGGACTGGCTCTAGTTTATACGTCCTATCCAGCCGTTTTAGCAGCACAAATTTTAATGCATCTTTTCCACATGCTATTCTGCCTGTGTACACCACGGTTTTTCGGCGACCTCTTTGCAGGTCTTGCACGTAACACGGCAATTTCGACTAGTTATTCTTTAGGTGCTTCCTTTACAGCGGCTTTTGCGCCGATGATTTGTCATATAAGTATTGTTTTTTTTCATACAAACATTGCCATCTGTATACCTTTTATGCTGATTGCATTGGCGGCTATATTTATTCTTAAAAAGGAGGATTTATGCAAGACGATGATTCTTTTGAACTCTACGATATAAAAGTTGACGTGGTTAACAATGGTATCAAGCCGATGGTTTGTAATCACAAGGAGGGTGATAGTTTTATACTTTCAGGTGAAAACTTTTCCTTGCCAAATGGTCAGAGCTTTCCTATCTATTGTCTTGCTGCGTTGATACCCATCATCACGGTAAAGCAACGATTCACAGCGCGTAACGACTGGATTACTACGGATCACGAGGTGGCCTGTCCTGATGTTCATTGCGGAGGTGTTTTTAAAATATCGCGGATAGGAAAATGAGTTTTCTACCGTCATCAAGTTACAGCAACGAGACCTAATGATGAATGAAGAAAAAAAACATCAAATATTATCAGGGGCTGTTGGCAGCTTTCTGCAGGCCACTCCCAGCAAAATATTGGCATACAGCCCATTCTGAACGCTATCGATTCTGGATTCAGTACGTTCGATTGCGCAGATATTTATCTTGGCGTTGAAGAATTGTTAGGCAAGGCTATAAAAGCTGTCCCAGAAAAAAAACTGCGTATCCACACAAAGTTTGTCCCTGATCTGAATGTCTTGCAACATATTGATCGGAAATATGTCGAAAACATTATCGATCGCAGTCTTATGCGTTTGCAGGTGGAATGTATCGATCTCGTGCAATTTCATTGGTGGAATTGGGAGATTAAAAACTATTTACCCGTTATGGATATTCTTTTTCAATTAAAAGCGGAAGGTAAAATAGCCGAAGTGGGTCTTACTAATGTGAATAGCATGTACCTAAAAGAATTTTCAGAACGTTTTGATATCGCGTCTTTACAGGCTCAAGTTTCTCTATTTGATAGGCGAGCTGAGAGAGGGCTAAGTGAATTTTGTCGAAAAAACAATATTCAGCTATTTGCTTATGGCTCTTTACTGGGTGGCTTTGTTAGCGAGAAATGGCTGGGTAAAGACGAGCCATGGCTTGAACAATTAGCCAATCGTTCTTTAATAAAGTACAAGCTTCTTATCGATACAGCCTGTGGATGGGAGGAGTTTCAACGACGTCTTTTAACCTTAAGTCAATTGGCAACCGAATATCATTGTGATATTGCCAATATTGCAATTGCTGCTTTATTACAGGGGGGGCTTGCTGATGCTGTTATCGTTGGACTTAGCCCGCAAAATTTTGCGTCGCAAAACAGAAGTTTGGCGAAGCTTCCCCTATTAGAAGCAAACGATTTACACGAAATCAGTACATGGATTTGCAATTTGCCAGGCGATGTTTACGATACAGAAAGGGACTTAAATGGAGCTCATGCTAAGATTATGAAATATGATCTGAATTCTAAATAGCCTTAATTAACCTTATGAGATTAATCATTTTTTGGTTCCAATTTGTCTTAATAATAAAATTATTTTATATTTTGCCTTGCATATGATCAGTTAGGCTGCTAAATTTAAGTTGTGGCTTTCACGGATTGAGAGTCTTATAAATGGATTTTGATTCAGATGGATCTGAATCTCAGGGATGATTGCAGAACTAAGTGTTCTGCGTGATGTACAAGCCAGGGTTTTTACCCTGGCTTTTTTTTAGGCTACGTAATTAGAATGTGATAAATAATTGCGATCGGGGTAGTATGCAAAAACAACAGATCCTCCTTTAATCGTATTAATTACCGGTTTTGCCAATGTTTTAGCAATAGACGGACAACCCCAACTTCGACCCGCACGACCTGCTTTTCTGATGAAATCAGGCTCAACATACCACGCGCCGTGGATAACGACCCGACGATTGAACGCATTGTCGTTAAATCCTTTTTCTAAACCTTGTAAGTTCAATGAGTAACCATTAGAACCCATGTAAGTATCACGAGTTACAAAGGTACCTAGGCTCGTTTCTTTACTCGATGATTGATTAGAAAAATGATGCGGGATATTCATACCCGAATTTTGTCCATGTGCAACATAAGTATTATACAAAAGTCGCTCATGACTGACGTCAAATACCCACATACGTTGCTTTGATGAAGGCAGTGAATAATCGATCACAGTCAGTACAGGTTTTTTAACGGCTCCTTTTACAGATGCTTTGTGATATGCAGCTAAAGCATATCTAAGCACACGTTTGTTAAGGTGAGGAGCTTTTTGACCCAGGTGTTTAAATTGAGTGTTAATGTCGGGTGACGAGGTTGCAAAGGTTGATGAACTGGACGCAATGTTCGCTGTTAATATTGTCATCACTATCAAAGATAAAATTGTATTCATAATGCTCCTGTTAACATGTTATTTTGCACGCGTGTTAGTGCAGGCAACAGGGGATTATACCGATGAAACTGATAAAAGTAAAACCACATCAGCCGCTTAATGATCATTTAAACAAAAAGTTAGTAAATTCATTTGGTTATTTCTCGTCGTGTGATATAAAATAGAAGTAAAACAGGTTTTTTCGTTTAAAATAAAGTCAATTTACACATTCTTTGCGCTGTTTTTTAGTAAAAAATAAAATCATTTTGTTTAAAATTTATTCTTTATGGCTTTTTTAAAAGGTAGATATTATCGTTAAATTGAACTATTATTGGTCTGTAACTGCTCACCCCATACGTCGTCCTAAGCAAGTAGTTACCTTGGTCTATTAATTGATGCTTCTTTGGAGTTTACATGCTTGATAAACAATCTTTTACCATACCTCAAGGGTTACGTGCTGTTATCAATGATGCTTATCGTGTAGACGAGCTAAGTAATATCACAACACTTATTGAATACGCGACGCTTAATCCTAATCAGGTTAACAGTGCACGCACTTTAGCCACTCGCTTGGTTGAACAGGTTCGTGCTGAGCGTAAAAAAACAACAGGTATTGATTCATTTTTAACAGAATATGCATTGTCCAGTGATGAGGGTATTGCTTTAATGTGTTTGGCTGAGGCTTTATTACGTGTGCCGGATAATGCAACGATTGATAGTTTAATCAAAGATAAAATTGTGAATGCGGATTGGTCATCTCACAGTGGACAAAGTGATTCTTTTTTTGTAAATGCCACGACATGGGCCTTGATGTTAACTGGAAAAGTACTTGCCCCTGAAAAAGCGGAGTCTGTTTTAAGTAAAGCCTTGATGAAATTGATTAATCGCAGCAGTGAAGGGGTGGTGCGTAAATCCGTTGATAAAGCCATGAGAATTATGAGCAAACAGTTTGTCACTGGCCGCACCATTCATGAGGCATTAGAGCGTGCCAAGAAAAAAGAAGCTTCTGGTTATCGGTATTCATATGACATGTTGGGGGAGGCCGCCTTAACGAGCGCTGATGCTGAGCGTTATTTCAAAGCGTACAGTGATGCAATTGACGCCATAGGAAAAAGCACGTCAATGTCCTTGCCTGTTCATCAAAAACCAGGAATTTCAATCAAGTTGTCAGCATTACATCCTCGGTATCAAGAAAGTCTGCGAGCGCGCGTACTCGACGAGCTTGTGCCGAAGCTGTTGTCTCTTGCGCAACTGGCTAAACAGTTTGATATCGGTCTTACGGTTGACGCAGAAGAATCAGAGCGTCTGGACTTATCGCTTGATGTGATTGAGGCCGTGTTTAAGCATGAGAGTTTATCGGGCTGGAATGGGTTTGGTTTGGCTGTGCAGTCTTATCAAAAACGGGCATTTTATGTATTGGATTGGTTGGCAGCTTTAGCTCGAGGACAAAATCGGCGCATCATGGTGCGCTTGATCAAAGGTGCTTATTGGGATAGCGAAATCAAAAAAACGCAAATTCAAGGATTATCGGATTATCCTGTTTATACTCGGAAAGTGTTTACCGATGTGTCTTTTCAAGCCTGTGCAAAAAAACTTTTAACGATGACGGATGCTATTTATCCGCAATTTGCCACACATAATGCGTATTCGGTTGCTTTGATTCTAAGCCTGGTTGGTGATTATCGAGATTTCGAATTTCAATGTTTACACGGTATGGGTAATGAGCTGTATCAGCAAATTGTACCGGCAAGCCACTTAGGTATACCGTGTCGAATTTACGCACCAGTTGGCAGCCATGAAGATTTACTGCCGTATCTGGTTCGTCGATTACTTGAAAATGGCGCTAATTCCTCTTTCGTTAATCGAATTGTTGACGATAAAGCACCGATTCATGAGCTCGTTGAAAATCCCGTCGATAAAGCGAAATCTTTACTTGATAAAATCAATCAGAACATCCCGCTCCCTCAATCTATTTTTTTGCCGGTTCGTCAAAACTCCCCAGGAATTGATTTCAGCAATAGAGCTTATATAGCTCATTTACAAAAACAATTATTAGCGATGGAGCCATTTTCATGGACTGCATCGCCTATCTTAAGGGCTAAAAAGACAATAACGCGCCATCAACATCCCATTTTTTCACCTCAGCAAACAGAGCGTGTCATTGGTCATGTGACCGAAGCTACCCTTGAGGATGTTGATTGGGCATTGGTTCAGGCTACTGATGTTTTTCGATATTGGAGTGAAACCCCTGTTCACTTTCGTGCGGCCTGTATTGAGCGATTTGCTTGTTTGCTCGAAGAGAATATGACTACCTTTCTTGCGATGGCCTGTCTTGAGGCTGGTAAAACCTGGAGTGACGCTGTTGCTGAAATCAGAGAGGCGATTGATTTCTGTCGTTATTATGCAAGTCAAGCTGAAAAACTAATGAGCGAGCCACTTCAGTTAAAGGGTTATACGGGGGAGTTAAACGAGTTGTCATTGCATCCTCGTGGTGTGGTGTTATGCATTAGTCCCTGGAATTTTCCTCTGGCAATCTTTACAGGCCAGGTGGTTGCAGCGCTTGTAACGGGGAATTGTGTGATTGCAAAACCTGCGGAGCAAACCCCACTGATTGCGCATTTTGCTGTGGATTTGATGTTGCAATCCGGCATTCCTGAGGGGGCTATTCAATTACTACCTGGACAAGGCGAGGTGATCGGCGCCGCACTCGTTGCGGATAAGCGTATTAAAGCGGTTATCTTTACCGGCTCCACTCAAACCGCGCAATTGATTAATCAAACGCTTGCAACACGAGGTGGTGAAATTATTCCTTTCATTGCTGAAACAGGTGGTCAAAATGCCATGATTGTTGATTCATCCGCGTTGCTTGAGCAAGTTGTGGTTGATGTCATTGCATCTGCGTTTGGAAGTGCAGGTCAGCGTTGTTCCGCGTTGCGTGTGTTATACGTACAACAGGATGTCTACCCACGGATGATAGCTTTGCTCAAAGGGGCTATGGCAGAATTACGAGTGGGCGACCCATCTTGGTTAACCACGGATATTGGTCCTGTGATTGATGAAGATGCACTCATGCGTTTAAAAGCACATATCACCTTAATGCAGAAAAAATATGAAGTGATTTATCAATGTAAGCTCAGTTATGAAGCAGAGACAGGTTATTTTATGCCGCCAACTGCCATTGCAATCGACAGTATTCATGCATTGGAACAAGAGATTTTTGGTCCGGTTTTACATGTTATTTCTTTTAACCAAAATGCGTTGGATACGGTTATAGATGAAATTAACCAAACGGGTTACGGTTTGACATTGGGTATACACAGTCGTATTAACGAAACGGTTGACTATATTCGAAAACATGTTCAAGTAGGCAATTGTTATGTGAATCGTAACATGATTGGTGCTGTGGTTGGTTTGCAACCCTTTGGTGGTGAAGGATTATCAGGTACAGGGCCTAAAGCCGGAGGCCCTTATTATCTACAACGTTTGTGTCTAGAGCGCACTTACACGGTTGACACAACAGCAGCGGGCGGAAACGCGAGTTTGATGTCTTTGCCAGATGAGAGTTAACCATGCCTTATCCTGGTGAATTATTTGAATGTTACTACAACGAAATAACTCGGGCTTCATGCTGGTGAGGCGTCATGCTAACTGAAAAATAGATTCCCGCATTTGCGGGAACGACCCGATCATGTTTGTTGATTACAAAGACAGAATATAAATAAATGCCTTTACCCAGATATTTGGATTAATAAACAATAACAATGTTAAAAAAATATGCTATAAATAATATATTATACAACCTGTAAAAGTGGTGGTCGTGAAGATACGTTATTAATAACGTATCTGTTTCGTAACATGAATGACGAAGAAACAGACCCTAAATTATTGGATGCGATATGACAGAAGATGGAATTCTAGCTAATAAAAAAAAATTATCAAGTGAAGCACTTCATAACCAAAATTGTTTTTTGTATTTGAAACAGATAAAGCTTCCTGCACCTAATTTTATTGAAACTTTCTTTTCTGACCTAAAGTCGCCTTTAAAATTATTTGATTTAGATTTAACCAAAGATTATGATGAAACACTTAATTATGCATATATTTATAAACAATTTTTAGACAAATTAGAAGAAAATATAGATAAAATTTACGAGTCTCTTAAATCCTCTGAAACAGAATTAGAAGACACTCAACAATTAGATGCATTTGTTCTGTCTATTTACAATAATGACAATTGAATTCTTGAAAATACGTTTGAAACCATTAAAACCACTATTGAAACGCAAAGGCCGCAATCACAAGAAGCTGAAAAGCGAATAAAATTAGAGGCTCTTGCGGTCGATGGTCGAAATAGATTAAACAAAGATAACATAACGCCCGCGCAGGCTGGATCACGTTTTGGACGCCTCACAGCCTTGTTATCTTCAAATTTCAAGCCTCAACACACCACAAGTCTTGCCACAGTTCGACACTACACCTATACGGATGAACCATTATTAAGTCAATCAGTAAGGGAGCTTCGCTTTGGAACTCAAGGTCAAAGACATGACGGTCAGCCAAGAATTGCGCCTTTATTTAAACAATATTTACGAGTCCAATCACTCAACACACCCGAAAAAATTACACATATATATTTTAATAATTTAGGTCGTGATTTGATTTCCGGAGGTAGTGAAAGAATTCTGCAAGAAAGAAAAAAAGAAAGTGAATTAACGTCCCAACTCGAAATGTTGGAAAAAGATTTTGCCAATGTGGCCGTAATTACCCTTCCCGCAGAAAAAGGCATTCTTAGTAAAAATGGATATAGAAATTCCAAAAAAAAATACAAATATGAAGATGTTAGAACAGATTTTTTAAATATAGCGCTCGAAAATGGTCAATCTCAAACTAAACCTAAAGATTTTTATATTAGTCAGTCTATTCGTAAACAATTATTTGGTGATAAAGATAAAGAAAAAATGCAGTTAGAAGCTTTAATAGATAGCAGCTTTGAGGCCGTTGGTATTGATCATAATACGATTTTGTCAGATGCAGAAAGACAAGCAGTCTATTTTCATTTTATTAAATTTGAATTACCAAATTTTATTCTCAATAAATTTAAGCCCGAAACGTTCAATTTTTCTTGTAAAGATGCCATCGATAGAGAAGGAGTATCTTCAGCTTATTATAATTTAATCAAGTCATTTGAAGATAGGAATAGGACACACTCTGAAAATAGTAATAAGCCCATGAGTGAAGAAGAGTTTAACCGTGCTCTTCATGCGGCTCCTACCATGGTTAAAGGTCGTGGCATGAATGAACATATTAATCTGATATGGAACGCTGTTGATGCTTACATCAATAATCCTGCCAATTTCGAAGTCATCGATGCTAATGTAGAAAAAAAATGGCTTATTCAGTGGCGGGATATGAATTGCCCTCATGAGCGTGTTCAGGAACTTTTAAATCGTCGAGTTGTTCAATGTAAGGAGGACTTAAAGGCAAAGCTGGACAAAAATAATTCCGATGTGACCATTCAAAATGAAAATAAAGAGTTGCTTCAACAAGGCATAGCGATTCTTGACCAAATTGAGGGTCAAGTAACTGCGGGAGTTAGCGGTAAACGCTTATTATTAGAAGCTGTGACGAGAACGCATGCAATGACTCTCGATTCAATTTCACCCAATTCACAAAAAAAACAGAACCCGGATTCTATTTCGCAATATGAACATTTGGCTTGTGAACTTAAGATCAAATATCCTTCGCTAAAAGTCTTAGGCGGCGCCATGAAAGTGTTCGCGGGATTCATTATTAAAAAACTGACTTTTTCTCACATAGGTCAACATTTGTACGAAAAAGGCAAATCCACTTTTCAAGCAGGCATGCTGTCTGGAGCTCGAAATAAGATGGTTAACGGGATGGTTTCTCACCAAAAAAACTTAAAGTCTCGATTAAGTGAACTCGAAAAGCGCGATCAAACTCAAACCAAAAAAACTGAAATTTCCAAGAAACTTCATTAGAACTCACTTAGTTATAAATAAGGTGAAATGACAACAGGTTATAAGTAAGCAACCCATCCCCACATTGAATCCCAAACGATTCGTTTCAAACGAAGATGATGACGAATCAAGTTTAGAAAGGACTGTATAGTGTTGTTTTTATAAGCAAGAATAATGATATTGGCTGAGTCTTTAATGGGAATTGAAAGCGTAAATTGTTGAAAATGTTCTCGAATAGCTAAAAATAAAGGCCACTGCTCAGTCAGGTTAGCTAAATTTACAGCGAGTACTCCCTCGGGAAGCAAGGCACGGTGACAATGATAAAAAAAATCAGCGTGGCGACATTCCGCTGGAAATGAATCGGCGTTAAATAAATCAACCATGAGGTGTTTGTAACGATTGGCTGTATTTCGAACAAAATGATTGGCGTCCTCGTGAATAATATTTAAATAATTCAGCTCGCAAGTCATGAAGTATCGGTTGGCAATGGCGATGATATTTGCATTTTTTTCCACAGCATCTAGCTTGATATTTTTCAGATACGATCTCAACGCATGAGCAACGCCTGCACCACCAAGACCCAGTAAGCATGCCGATGCCGGGATAGCTTTGACCGCGACTGTTAATACGGGGATATACGTAAGTCCAAATTGCTCTGGGTTATAGCGGTAAACTAAGGTTTGAATGGCATCGCTACCTAGAGTCAACCAACGAAATGCCAAATTTTGATGCACTTTAATGTTGTCGATCTGATAAATGCATCCCCCAACCGATGTTTTCCAGATCATAATGGATTTGCTTGAAAGGGATAAAAAGAGGGGCCTAAGTTCAGCATAGAGGTTAATTCGTCTAATGCCGTAAAAGACTCATTGATTAAGGCGGGATCATCTAAATCGTTTGCATGCAATTCTGTACGATAATGTTTTAAAATCCAAGTGTCTAATGAATCCAATAACTTATCTGTCACAAGAATACCTTGATGCATGGCCGATAGCTCTTGCTGATTTAAGGGTACACGCAAGCGTAAACAAGCCGGTCCTCCACCATTTTTCATGCTTTGTAAAAGATCCAAATAAAACACCTGGTTTATTGAACTCTGATTTGAAGCCAGGAGCTCATCGATAAATCGTTTGGTCGATAAGTTATTTTGACATTCCTTAGGGGCTATCAAAGCCATGGTGTTGTTAGGCAATGTAACCAATTGGGAATTAAATAAATACGTATCGATTGCATCCATAATCGGGATTTGTAGTCGACTGACTTCGATAATCTTAAGTGGAAAAATCGCTTTTTCGATCAATTGTTTTAAGACGACTCTTTGGTTGAGAAGGGCGTCTTCATGAATGAGTAACAGGTTCTCATTAGCTACAGCAATGACATCATTATGAAACACGCCTTGGTCAATGGCGTCGGGATTTTGTTGAGCAAATAACACGTTGTGCGGATTTAATTGATGGTTGCGCGCGATAATTTGAGAAGCCTCTAATGTTTGTCTTGCGGGATAGCGTTTAGGAGTCGTTGTATTTGAATTTAATCCCTGTTTGCCGTAAACAAATAAATGAATGCCTCTACTTAGGTGTGTTGCACAGATACGACTGTGATTTGCGGCGCCCTCGTCACCTGTGCTGATGCTATTTGGCAAAATAGGGTGATGGTGAAAATATCGCTCATCTGAAAATAACTGTTTTAGCATGTGATGCGAAAAATGAGCTTCTTGATGACGATGTAAATGACTGACTAAATTAGCTGCCGTAAAATGAACTCGTTTATCGTCTGTGTCCAGGCTAGGAGATACGGTTGCAGCATTTGCTGTCCACATACTTGATGCGGAATAGCAGGCACTGAGCAATGCCGGATCGGCGCGTTGTGCATGACGAACTTGTTCGGCCGGTGTTCCATGAAAGCCGAATTGATGTAAAAGGTGCAAATTAGGGCGCTGATGAGGAGGAAATACAGCTTGTTTAATGCCTAGTCGATGCAATAACCGCATTTTTTCTATCCCTTGTCGTGCGGCTGCAGCCGGATTCGCAATATTAAATGCATGCTTTATAGACGCTAAATTTCCATCAGACAGTCCCGCATAATGATAGGTGGGTCCGACAAGACCATCGATATTTAATTCATAAACAGACATGGTTAAACCTCAATGCCAGGTAGTTTTTGTGTAGGAATACTTAAGGTGTCTTGCTGAAGGCTTGCGATAGGGTAAGCGCAATAATCTGCAGCAAAATAAGCGCTCGGTCTGTGATTGCCGCTTCGACCTATTCCACCAAAGGGTAAATTGCTAGCGGCCCCCGTGGTGGGTTTATTCCAATTGATTAAGCCTGCTCGGATTGTTTGATAAAAATGCTCATATTGTTCA
>JAJZSG010000052.1 GCA_021849905.1 Pseudomonadota bacterium | reverse complement strand
TGGATAGGGAAAAACATAATCTATTTCATGGATGATGTGATGATCGGTAATCTGTTCTATTGAGCGAAGCACATCTTGATGAGCGTCTTGTCCTGTTGGAAAATTGACAACAGTCGCACGAGCGATCGAGGTGACCATTTCAGGAATGTCATCAAGGTGCTGAGGAAAAACACAAAGGGCTGCAACATGGTTTTTTTCGCCCTTTGATGCCAGTTCACGAATGTCATCTGACGTTGCATCATATGAAAGTAACGTCAGATCGACTAATGAACTTATTTTTTGTGTGGTTATTGGGAGCGTCACGCTAATTCTGTAACAAACTGTTTGACTAATCGATTTAGTTTTTCAACAGCGCGAGACGCGGTTAGGACTACGGACTCATGGTTATGAGTGGTTGCATCTAAACCCGTTGCATAGTTTGTGATGGTTGCAATGACGGCAACTTTTAAACCACAGTGGTTAGCCACTAAAACTTCAGGTACCGTGGACATACCAACAGCATCGGCTCCCAATATTCGAAACGCCCGAATTTCAGCGGCTGTTTCATAATTGGGCCCTAATACGGCAATATAAACTCCTTCATGAAGCGAGATATTTTCTTTTTGTGCGATGTTCAATAAAGTGTCGCGTAGGCTTCGATCATAGGCATTATCCAAGGGTAGAAAGCGTGGTCCAAATTCATCATCATTACGTCCAACTAAGGGATTTCCAGGTTGCATGTTGATGTGATCAGTAATTAGCATCAACTCGCCAGGTGGTACATCTTCTCGTAAAGATCCGGATGCGTTTGTCGCTAGAAAGTAATTGCAACCCAATAATTTTAAGGTGCGAACGTATGTTTTAACGGTTTCATGATTTTGACCTTCATAACTGTGAGCGCGACCTTGCAAGCAAACGACACCAACGCCAGCTAAATAACCTAATGTGAGTATGCCACCATGTCCATGAACGGTGGGCTTAGGAAAACCAGGTAGCTCATCGTACGGTATAGATATGGCATCGTCCAAAAGCTCTGCAAACCCACCCAGACCAGAACCTAAAATAATGCCAATTTTGGGTTTAAATTGAGGAGATAGTTGTTTTATTTTTTCAGCTGCATGATGAGCGGGTGTTGTATTTGTGCGAATTATTGTCATTTTATATTCAAGTTAGCATTAATAATGCAGGACTATACTAAGAATTGATTGTGATTTAAAGACCAGCAAACAAATATCCAAACCCTCTAACGGTTTTAATCCAGGGTTCGTCATTTGGATTATTACCGATTTTAGTACGAAGATTACTGATATGCACATCGATACTGCGATCGAAGGCTGTATAAGGTCGACCTAGCGCATATTCAGTTAACTCTTCTTTAGAAAAGGCTTGGTTGGGTGCCTTTATAAGCATTTCTACAATATTAAACTCAGTATGGGTTAAGTCCAGATCGCGTCCTGCGATCGTGACTTGACGTTTTGAGCAGTCAACGACGATGTTATGATGGGTGATAATGGGTTTATGAAGCGGTACTTTTTGTGTGCGTCGCAAGATAGCGCGTAACCTGGCGATGAGCTCATGCGGATTACATGGTTTTGTCAGGTAATCGTCTGCACCAAGCTCAAGTCCTACCAGTTGGTCAACTTCATCTGTTCGTCCAGACAGCATCATGATAGGCGTTTCTAGATGTTTCCGAACAGCTTTCAGTACCTCAAAACCATTCATTTCTGGTAAGATAACGTCAATAATTATGGCCTCGAAGGGTTGACTTAAGGCTTTTTTAACAGCTAATGCTCCATTATGGACACATTGGACTTTAAACCCTTCATTTTCCAGTTCATGTTTAAGCAATTCAGTTATTTCACTACTTTCATCCACGACTAGAATGGTGTTATTCATAAAGCGTCCTCGTTCGATGAGGCCTGAGGTTGTTTTTTTTCTGAGCGTTTAAAGCATTCAAGTAGTTTGATACGCCTTGCATCGGCATTAATGATTCGAAATTCAAATTGATTAATCGTCACCGTTTCGCCGCGTTTGGGTAAATGGCCTAAGTGACTCATGATAATACCACCAATCGTATCATAGACTTCATCGTTGAAATCAGCGTTTAGTTGAGCATTAAATTCGTCAATGGGCGTGTGTGCTTTTATAATGAAATGTGTATTGGAGTGCGCTTTAATATAGGCTTCTTCATCGATATCAAATTCATCTTCAATATCACCAATGATTTGCTCAATAATGTCTTCTAGCGTGACAAATCCAGTTACAGAACCATATTCATCAACGACAATGGCCATGTGATTTCGATTAACACGGAATTCGCTTAATAATAAATCCAGGCGCATGCCTTCGGGGATAAATGTCGTGTGTCTAACAATATCTGGTAAATTAAAAGAAGGCGTATTAAGTGCTTGATAACGTAACAAATCCTTGGCGTGCAAAATACCAATAATTTCATCCGTACTATCACCAGTCACGGGGAATCGTGAGTGTCCCGATTGGGAAACTGTTTTAATGACATCAGACAGCTCGGCATCTTGTGCGATACAGGTCATTTGCTTTTTAGGCAGCATAATATCTCTGACTTTTAACTGAGCAAATAAAATTGTGCCTTCTATCATGGCTAATGTTTCAGAATCGATTAGGGCGCGATCATGAGCATCTCGTAATAAATTGATCAATTGCTCTTTATTTTGTGGTTCAACTTGTAAAAATTGTTTTAAACGCACAAACCATGAGCTTTCACTATCCTCTTTATTCAATCTCGTTACCTTTTGTTATTAATAATTTTTCATTCGTCTACGTCATCCCGAGTGCAGCGAAGGACCTCCGGTCTTGGGCTCAGTGCCATCATGTTGGAGATCCCTCGTTACGCCCGGGGTGACGTGTAAGCAGTTAGGTTGTTTAATTTATATCATCCTGATAGGGATTATCAAATCCTAGTTCCGCAAGACATTTAATTTCTAGTGCTTGCATCCGCTCAGTATCATCATCATCGATGTGATCATAGCCTGATAAATGCAAGACGCCATGAATGACAATAAGTGCCCAGTGTGCTTCCAATGATTTTTTTAACGCGACACTTTCTTCAGAAAGAATAGCAGGGCAAATAATAATATCACCGAGTAGTGGGTAGTCTAGTTTGATATCAGCAGGAATTTGGATAGGAAAAGCTAATACATTCGTCGGTTTATTCTGGTTTCGATAATGATGGTTTAAATGAGTGATTTCATCTACGTTGACTAATCGTAACGTGAGCTCTGCTTTTTCAAAATTGGGTGTCAAGGCCAGTTGTGCCCAATGGATTAATTGCTCATCAGAGATGGGGATGTTGACGTTGCTTGCATGTTGAATATCAATTAAGTAATTCATACTGGTGAGTTGATTATCCATTGGATATGATCATGTAAATTGATATTGATACTGGATAGCTCTTCATAGTTTTCATTTTCATAAACATTACAGTCCGGATAAGTGTATTGAAGCGATCGTATCGTTGCATCTCGTTGATTATATAACCAGCAAATCTGTGGTGCAAATAGCTTCAACATAGACGTCACCCATTGATCTAAAATAATCCAATATGGGTCGTCAACCTTCGTTATTTTGAATCGATTGATAAATTTTGAAGCATGCTTGGAATCATACCATATTTCGGAAGAGACACAGCGATTCACCGTAAATAGTCTAATCGGTTGGCCTAAGTTATTCATGGCGATAGCGATAATATGGGTCATTGGATTATCAATATGCTTGTCCCAATCCTTAAGTGGGGTGGGCTTGATATGCTTTGGGATGTTTTTATAGCGAAGAAAACAATGGAAATGGCCGTGCTCTGTGCTTTTAATATCTTCCCGATGGCAGTGATAAAAATATTGAGCACCGGTTTGATGATCAATCCTGTCTCCCTTGGGATAGTGCTTCATATATTCATGTTGTGTTTTGTTTTGCAATGTATAGTGGAGAATACTGTTATCTGTTTTTTGAAGGATTTCATGTTGCGCGGTCAATAATTTTTTAGCGTGACCTAAGAGCTGCGTCTTTTTCCAAGTGGTCAGTTTGGGAAAAGTAAATATATTTTCTTTTAGCATGAATAGTGATGTCTATTAAGTGAAACGGGTGCTTCACAAGGAGCTTAAAGCTAAAACCCCCTGTGAAGGACTATTTGATTTAGCTTCCGCTGCAACCTGAGCAACCTTTACAACCCATACAGCCTTTGCAACCTTTACAGCCTTTACAGCCTTTACAGCCTTGACATCCTTTACAGCCTTGAGTTGAAGCTGCATCAGCACCCATATCTGCATAAGCTGCAGGTACTAGGGCAGCAGTAGATAATGTAGTCAATAAAGCAGCAATAGCTAATGTTGATTTTTTCATGGTAATCATCCTTGTATTAAATCAAAGTTTGTCGAGACATCTTTACGGAAATTTCCGCAATGTCTTAATGATTATAGATCTAAAACAATAAAAAAAAAGGGTTTATTAATGAAATATTTTATAACCGATAATATTACAGGTTGCGCCTATTTTTAACTTAAAATGGTAGTCGCTTAAAGTCTATAGTATACTGTCAGTTATCTTACCAAGATTCCCCTAATGGATTCATGATTGACTTGCATTGTCACAGCCATTTTTCTGATGGAGCACTAAGCCCTCATGATTTGCTGCAAAAAGCGCTGAAACAAGGCGTTAAGATGCTTGCGCTAACGGATCACGATACTACGGCAGGTCTTGCCTCTTTGCATAGGGCCGCTCATCCTACTGATATTAAAATCATAGACGGTATTGAACTAAGCTCTCGCTGGAAAAAACATGATATCCATATTCTTGGACTCAATATCTCGCCGCAGCATGAGGCCTTGTGTGATTTAATTACTCAACAAAATGAATGTCGTATTGCCAGAGCCAAGCAAATAGCGGCTTGTCTTATTGAATTTAACGTTATTGATGCTTATGGAAAAGCATGTGCCATTGCAGGTCATGAGCGCGTTGGACGACCTCATTTCGCTCAGGTTCTGGTGAATGAAGGTCGAGCAACTGATCTCCAGGCGGCTTTTAAACAATTTCTTGGGCGTGGACGAGGGGCTTATGTGCCGACGCAATGGCCGAGTATAGAAACTGTTGTTGACGTGATTGTTCAAGCAGGAGGACAGCCTGTTATTGCTCACCCGTTGAAATATAAGTTAACACGTTCCAAGCTGCATGCCTTGGTGAGTGGATTTAAAGAGGTTGGTGGCGAGGCACTTGAGGTGGTTTCTGGTGAAATGAACGTGTCCGATATTAATGAGTTAGCCGGCCTTTGTCTGCGTTTTGAATTATTGGCCTCAACCGGTTCTGATTATCATCATGAGTTATCTAGAACGGGGCTTGGGCGACAGCATGCTTTGCCGATAAACTGTATACCGGTTTGGCGTAATTGGATTATTTAACGTTTAATAGGGATTTTTAAGTCATGACTCAATTGTTTGCAATACATCCGGATAACCCACAAGCCCGTTTGTTGCGACAAGCCGCAACGATTATTGAGGAGGGTGGATTGATTGTTTATCCGACTGATTCAGGTTATGCGCTTGGGTGCATGTTGGGTAATAAATCAGCGCTTGAACGGATTAAGCGGTTGCGGCAATTGGGTAAAGATCACAACATGACGCTTGTTTGTCGAGATTTATCTCAGCTTAGTACGTATGCCAAAGTGACGAATCCTATTTTTCGATTGTTGAAGGCGTTTACGCCCGGTGCCTATACATTTATTTTAAATGCGACAAATGAAGTACCTCGTTTGATGTTGCATCCCAAACGTAAAACACTAGGGCTTCGAGTGCCAGAAAATACCATTACTCTAGCCTTGTTGGATTGCCTCGAGGCACCGTTGATGAGTACAACGTTAATATTACCAGGTGCTGAAGCCGCATTGAGTGAGCCTGAAGCCATTAAGGATTTATTGGGAAATCAAATCGATTTGATTATTGACGGGGGGAATGGTGGTCATGAACCGACAACGGTGGTTGATCTCACCGGTGATTACCCAGTTGTGTTACGCGAAGGGAAGGGAGATCCGGAGCCATTTCGGTGATTTTTTATATTTTTTTGAATGTTAATGAGGATATTGATGTCAGTTTTTAGCAATAATAAGCGCGTTGTTTCTGGAATGCGCGCAAGCGGTTCTTTGCATCTAGGCCATTACCATGGCGTTCTTAAAAATTGGGTTAAAATGCAGCATCAATACGATTGTTATTTTTTTGTTGCGGATTGGCATGGCTTAACGACACATTATGACGAATCGGGTTCTATTGAGGGCCACTTGTGGAATATGGTTGTTGATTGGTTGGCAAGTGGTGTTAATCCCAGTTTATCGCGTCTTTTCATTCAATCTTGGGTTCCCGAACATGCCGAGTTGCATTTATTATTGTCGATGATAACGCCTATGGGCTGGCTTGAGCGTGTGCCGACATATAAAGATCAACAGCTTAAATTGCATGAAAAAGATTTATCAACTTATGGATTTTTAGGGTATCCCTTATTACAGAGTGCTGATGTTTTGTTGTACAAGGCTGATTTGGTTCCTGTTGGTGATGATCAAGTTTCACATATCGAGCTGATTCGCGAGGTTGCTCGACGTTTCAACTACATTTACGGTCGAGAGCCTAATTTTGAATCCTTGGCAATGGATGCAATCAAAAAAATGGGTAAGAAAAACGGTCGATTATACGAGCAATTGCGTCGTTCATTTCAGCAAGAGGGATGCCATGAGTCCTTGGATACAGCACGCGCGCTTCTGACGAGTCAACCTAATTTGTCTATCGGTGATAAAGAGCGTTTATTAGGATACTTAGACGGTGCCGGTAAAATTATTTTACCAGAGCCCCAAGCCAAGTTGACGGAACATGCCAAAATGCCGGGTTTAGATGGACAAAAAATGTCCAAGTCCTATCAAAACACCATTACGTTGCGTGAAGAGCCGTTGATGGTTGAGAAAAAAATATTAACGATGCCAACGGATCCAGCGCGGGTTAAACGCACCGATCCTGGTGAGCCTGAGAAATGCCCTGTTTGGCAATGGCATAACGTGTATTCAACGCCAGCCGTTAAAGATTGGGTGCAAACCGGATGTCGAACGGCAGGAATCGGATGTATTGATTGTAAGCGGCCGATTATTGATGCCATTAATCAGGAGTTGAAACCGATTCAAGAGTCCATTCAGGAATACAATGCAGATTTAAGCTCTGTCAAACGGATTGTGGCAGAAGGCAGTGAACACGCTCGAGAAGAAGCTAGTAAAACATTGAGTTTGGTCCGTGAAGCAATGGGATTGGATTATTAAAAAAGAGAGAGCTGCTCGCACGTCATCCTGAACGTAGTGAAGGATCTCGTTGGTTTAGGCACTGTGCCATATTCCGGAGATCCCTCTCTACGCTCGGGATGACGTTGGGGGATGAGCAATGACCATTATCTGTAGGTACAACGAATATGAGCAGTGAACGATTACAAAAAATATTAAGTCAAGCGGGATTAGGTTCAAGACGTGAAATGGAGCGATGGATTGATAGTGGGCTTGTTCAAGTTAATGGCATAACAGCAAAGTTAGGTGATGGAGCAACCTCAGATGATAAAATCAGTGTAAAAGGCCGTGTTATCGATAATCCGTTAAAGGTAGCCTACAAAACACGAATACTGCTTTATTATAAGCCGGTTGGCGAAATTTCAAGTCGACATGATCCAAAGCATAATCGAACTGTGTTTGATCATTTGCCGCATTTAAAACAAGGTCGTTGGGTTCAGGTTGGCCGATTGGATATTAATACGTCGGGTTTGTTGATTTTTACAAATAACGGTGAGCTGGCGAATCGTTTGATGCATCCTAAGTACGAACTTGAGCGTGAATACGCAGTACGTGTTTATGGGCAAGTGAGTCAAGAGGTGATTCAAACGTTACTTAAAGGTGTAACGCTTGAAGATGGTGAAGCAAAGTTTAAGAAAATTGAATTTCGCGGTGGCGAAGGCATGAATTGCTGGTATCACGTGGTCTTAAGTGAGGGACGTAATCGAGAAGTTCGTCGGTTGTGGCAATCGCAGGGTGTTGATGTAAGTCGATTAATTCGTATCCGGTACGGACAATTTCAACTGCCACGATCGCTTGATAGAGGCAGTTTTGTTGAGCTATCGATTAAAGATGTTGAAACTTTTGTTGCGTCACTATAATTATTTTTAGGATAAAAGCCATGAGTCGACGACGTCAACGCATTTCAAAAACGCCGGTCACCACAGCCATTGAAAAATTTAGTCACGATGGTCGAGGTATTGCACGAATTGACGGTAAAACAACGTTTATCGAAGGTGCGCTGCCGCAAGAACTAGTTTCGTTTGAATACACAGTTAAAAAACGTGATTATGATGCGGGGCGTGTTTTATCGATTCTTGAGCCATCAATTAAGCGAGTTGAGCCTCTTTGTCCTCATTATGCCTTATGCGGTGGGTGCTCATTGCAGCACTTGAATGGTGAGACACAAATTCATGAAAAACAAAACTTGTTGCTGGATTTATTATCTCGTGTTGGGCATTGCCAACCCGAAACAGTGCTCCCGCCACTAACCAGTTCACTTTGGCATTATCGAAATAAGGCTCGTTTAAGTGTGCGATATGTCTTAAAAAAAGAAGCCACCCTGGTTGGTTTTAGAGAAAAAAATAACCCACGTTATATTACAGAAATTAATCAATGTCCGGTTTTGAATCAACAAGTTGATGAACAGTTAATGCCTTTACGGCATTTGATTGATTCACTGGATGATTCCTCCAGCATTGCTCAAATTGAAGTGGCAGCGGGTGATGATGATATTGCGTTGATACTCAGACATTTATCACCACTTAGTATTGATGATGAGGAGAAACTACGTCAGTTTGCACAAAAAACGCAATTTCGTATTTATCTACAACCCTCAGGCCCTCAAAGTGTGCACTTATTTTATCCAGAAAACGCAGGTGAATATCTGACATACGCATTACCTGCTCATGGTATTCGTTTTAAATTTCTTCCTACTGATTTTACTCAGGTTAATGCCCGTTTAAATCGTTTAATGGTTGATCAGGCTTTGGTGTTATTAGCACTTGAGTCTCATGATGTTGTGCTTGATTTGTTTTGTGGTTTAGGGAATTTTTCATTACCACTGGCTCGCAAGAGTGCGTTTGTTATGGGTATAGAGGGAAGTGAAGCCATGGTCGCACGCGCTAAAATGAATGCCCGAGACAATAACATTACAAACACTGATTTTTTCTGTGTAAATCTGGAAGATGCGGATGCGCTAACGCCTCATTTACAGGTTGGTTTTACTAAGGTCTTACTTGATCCACCGCGAACCGGCGCGTTAGAAATGGTTAAGCAAATGGATAAAATCAATCCGCAACGGATTGTGTATGTTTCATGTAATCCTGCAACTTTAGCTAGGGATGCAGATATTTTAATTCATCAGCATGGTTATCGTATGGTTTCTGCAGGTGTGATGGATATGTTTCCACATACGGCTCACGTGGAGTCAATTGCGTTATTTGTCAAAGGATAGACATGGTTAAAATAAAAGAGGGCATCGCATTACAATCAGATGGCAGCATTGATGTTCAACAATGGTTGCATCATGTGGGAAGTAAGGGCTATTTCCAAGATTTAGAGTTGATACAACGTGCGTGCAGGCTTAGCCAGCTTGCTGGTGATGAGCATGCGACAGAAACAGGCGAGTCGTGTTTGCAACAAGGCCTTGCGATGGCTGATGTTTTGGCAGACTTGGGCGTTGATCAAGAAACGGTAGCTGCTGCCATTATTTTTGAAAGCGTTCATTTTGCCGAGTTATCCCTGGATGATGTTGAAGAGCAATTAGGCAGTCAAATCGCCCGATTGGTTAAGGGCGTTGAAAAAATGAGTGCCATGCACAACTTCCAATCCATCAACAAATACCCACAAAGCAAACATCAAATTGATAATGTTCGTAAAATGCTACTGGCGATGGTTGATGATGTACGTGTGGTATTAATCAAACTCGCTGAACGTCTTTGTGTTTTGCGATCATTAGTGCATATGCCACCTGCACTGAGTATGAAAATAGCAACGGAAGCTATGGAGCTTTATGCGCCATTGGCTAATCGTTTAGGAATAGGTGCCATTAAGTGGGAAATGGAAGACTTAGCCTTTCGTTATTTGCATCCCGATGATTACAAAGCGATTGCCAAAGGATTAAAAACCAAGCGGCTGGATAGAGATAGATATGTTAATTTGATTGTTGATGAGCTTAATCAGTGCATGAAGCAAAAAGGTTTAGCGCATTTTGCGGTTTATGGCCGCTCTAAACATATCCACAGTATTTATCGCAAAATGAAGCGCAAAAATGTTGCATTGGATGAAATTTATGATGCAACAGCGGTTCGGATATTAGTGGATACGCAAACTCAGTGTTATGAGATATTAGACTTGGTTCACGGTCTCTGGAGACAGGTATTTTCAGAGTTTGACGATTATATCGTTAATCGAAAGCCCAATGGATATCAATCTTTGCATACAGCGGTTGAAGGACCCGAAGGACGTGTTTTTGAAGTGCAAATTCGTACATTTCAAATGCATGAGCAGGCCGAGATGGGGGTTGCTGCGCATTGGAAATATAAAGAGGGAGGTATTAAACAAAAGGCCAGTCATGAGCGTAAAATAGAATGGTTACGTGAAGTTTTGGCTTGGCATCAAGATATGGCTGCCAGCAACCAACGCGTTTCTTCATTGATAGAGTCGTCCTTTTTAGAAGAACGTGTTTATGTCTTTACGCCAGATGGTGATGTGCTTGATTTACCACAAGGTGCAACAGCGCTTGATTTTGCTTATCATGTGCATACAGAAATGGGCCATCGTTGCCGAGGTACAAAGGCTAATGGGTCTATCGTTCCGCTAACTTATGAACTAAGAACAGGCGATAAGATTGAGGTATTAACAGGCAAAGAGGCAAAGCCGTCACGCGACTGGATCAATCCGCACTTAAATTATTTGAAAACATCGCGTGCGAAGGCAAAAGTTTTGCATTGGTTTAATATGCAAGATCATGATAAAAACGTGGCCGTTGGGCGTGAAATACTGAATAAAGAACTAAAAAATCTAAGTATCAAAATCGAGCGCATGGATGATGTGGTCGAGGCGCTAAAATTTAAAACATTAGAGGATTTACTTGCATCTCTCGGCCGAGGAGATATCAAACTTAATCAAATATTAAATCGGTTATCGCCTGTTGGGCCTCTCGATCTAGCCATTAAAAAAATTGTGAAACCGCATCATAAAATAGAGGCATCATCGGGCGGTGATTTGCACATTGATGGCGTGGGACGCTTACTCACACATATTGCCCGTTGTTGTCAGCCACTGCCAGGAGATGATGTTGTGGGTTATATTACCTTAGGTCGTGGCGTTTCAGTGCATCGTCAGGATTGCCCTAATATTTTGTCTTCTAGTGAAAAGCAGCGTGAACGGTTTATGCAAGTCACCTGGAGCAGTACCACTCGGGATCATTATACCGTTGATATGATTATCAAAGCGTTTGACAGGCCCAATTTGTTGCGTGATGTGACGTCATTATTATCCAATGAAAAAGCACATGTTTTTGCATTACAAACCCAATTGAACAAACAAGACAATATTAACTACATTACCTTAACGCTTGAAATAGATGGTTTAAATAGCTTATCGGGTTTGCTAAATAAATTGCGCCAAATACCGAATGTTTTAGAAGCACGACGTCAAGTTTAAGGGGTTTTATTGATAGGGGTGTCCCATTAAAAAATTCTTATGCTACCTGGTTTCAGACGAACCCGCTCCTGCGATCATCGCGCACATCCTTGTGCGCGATGGTCTTCAACTCAGGCACCATAAGAATTTTTTAATGGGA
>JAJZSG010000051.1 GCA_021849905.1 Pseudomonadota bacterium | reverse complement strand
AACGATTGGTTAGCTGAAAAAGACTCTAGTCAATCAAATGTTATCGAAATTAATAAATTGATTAATTAATAGGCTGACTCGATAGGATGAATTGATGCGAATTTACAGCACTTTTAGGACTTGACCTACCAAAGGAAATGCCGATAAAGCCATGTATAACGCTAAAAGAAAGGGGCGCAACCAATTTAGCCTTTATCATAAAAATAATTCGTTAAAAATTCAAAACTGCCGCAACAGGTGCATAACTTCGTCTGTGAATATCACTTGCTCCAAGGCTCAACAAAGCCTTGCGATGCATGGCTGTAGGATAGCCTTTATGAGCAGAAAAACCATAGCCAGGATACAGACTATCCATGCGTTCCATCTCTTCATCACGCAAGACTTTGGCGAGAATGGATGCTGCGCTAATTTCTGCAATCAGACTATCTCCTTTTACAATGGCTTCGCAAGGAATTGATATTTGCGGAACATACAAGCCATCAATAAGCACTTTTTGCGGTAAAGTAGATAAATTATCAATCGCACGTTTCATCGCTAACAGAGTCGCTTGGTGAATGTTGAGCGCATCAATTTCAGTAACCTCAGCTCGGCCATAGGCATAACATAAGGCACGTTCACGAATGAGATCCGCTAATCGTTTACGCTTTAACGGTGTCAATTTTTTAGAGTCCATGACGCCGTCAATAGGCTCTCTTAAAATCACTGCAGCAGTTACAACAGGACCTGCCAAAGGCCCACGACCCACTTCATCAACACCCGCAACAAGCATTCGCATCACCACAAAAAAATATAACGAGCATACTGCTTTTTCGATATATGTTCTATAAAAATTAACGTGTTGTCTAATAAGGAAGCCTTTTCATTCTCAAAGTCTATTGACAGTGTCGAAGACAAAGTAAACAATAAATAGTGATATTAAATAGAAGTCTCACTTATGGCTTCGCCATCTATAAGTCGCTCATGCGAACAGGGTTCAAAATCGCGGCTTCGGCTTATAGATGGCAAAGAAATGACTGAGGCCAAAATAACAATGACAAAAAGGAGTTTATCATGGCAAAGCAAAAATTAAGTCCATTAGCTTTAGGATTATCTGCTGGTATTTTGTGGGGGCTATCAACCCTTATCATGGGACTCATGGTTCATTACTTTGCATTTGGCACTGAATATGTAACCGCTTTGGGTAACATTTATGTTGGCTATGGTGAGTCGCTTCAGGGTAGCATCATCGGCGGTGCCATGGGTTTTGTTCATGGGTTGGTTTATGGCGCGCTAATCGCATGGATTTATAATTTTTTTGCAAAATAAAGTTCATAAACATTACAGCTCATAAACTCGCAGTCTAAACTATTTTAGATTGCGAGTTTAAAAACGACCCAACGAAAAATATCATCGAAATCAATCCAATTGCTCCACAAGACACACCAAGCGCATAATTATATTGAGAGACATAAATTAGGTTAATTAACTCAATACCCAAACCTTGAATAGTCATCGTTAGCATACTAATTAAAGCAGATGCAGTTCCTTTGCTGATATGCGTTGAGAAAAGAATAAACCGATTTAATGGTGATGAAGCAATTCCATATCCAAAAAAATAAATGATGAGACCCGGTAATAACGATGTATACCCATCGCCCATCAATACAACCATCGCCATCATGGTTATCAAACCTGTCATGGATGTCAGAATGCCTATCCATGACAATGTTCTAATACTGTAAACATGCGTCAGTCGTTGCAGAAAAACGCTACCTAAAATAAACATTCCAAACAATGGCAATTGCCATAACCCATATTGAATCATGGATAGTTTTGCATCAAGAACTAAAATAACTGGTGAAAGAGCAATCCACGCTACACAGGGCAGTGCTAATAATCCGTATCCAATTGTTCCTAGCATAAACGGTCGCGTTAAAAGCAATGTTTTATAATTAGAAAGAATAACACCAAGTGACAGCGGCTCGACTTTAATTTGTCCACCATCACGTTTGATTTGCCCTACAGACTCGGGCATAAATCGCCATAATCCCCACAGAGCAACCAGGGCGAAGACTGCAATAATCAGGAAAATAATCCGCCAACTGTAATAATGGATAAAAACAACGCCTAATATCGGCCCCAATAAAGGCGCTAAAATAGAGACGTTGGCCATAATAGAGATTAAACGAACCGCATCCATTTCTGCAAAAATTTCTTGCAATGTGGCATAACCAATCACACCGATAAAACACAATCCCATGCCTTGGAAAAAACGAGCCAATAAAAACTGATTGATCGACAAAGAAACCGCTGTGAATAAGGTAAAAACAAAAAATAAAAGCGCGCCACTTAGCATCACCGGTCGTCGTCCAAATCGATCTGATAGTGGGCCTAAGAATAATTGCAAACTCGCGCCACCTAGAATATAAACCGTTAAAGACGACGCAATAACAGATTCAGGGGCATTAAACGACTGGGCAACTTTAATCATACCCGGCATAATCATGTCATTTGCAATATAGGTTAAGAACTCATAAAGCACCAAAAAAACAGCAAAAATATAAGCCTGTTTACGCGTGATATTAATTAATGGTTGTGACATGAAAACCCTCGTCAATCAATGTTGTCAGTAAAATTAAAATCCAAGCCTAAATAACGGTCTCCAATAGCAAAACCAACCACGGCTGCCAAATCACCGTTAATATAAACAAGTGGGACAGTGTCTCGAATCCAAGGAGGCACATGCCACTCTTGAAATAATTTTTTCAATTTTTTAGTTTGTCCACGCCAATAAAAAACCTCACCCCCTTGACGATAACGAACCTGAACGTCACGACCTGAAGGCACAAGCAATCCTTTATCTGCTGTTGTGAATGCATGCAGATAAACCTCATTTTCCAGCCTCAAGGCTTCAGGAAAATTAAACCAACGTATGACAGATTGATAGAATAATGGTCTTTTCTTCAGTATATACAGTGTCTGCTGATAACGACGAACAATCGTTTCATCCCACTCAACACAGGGTGAAGCACTGTCCCGCGAAAAGACAACTTCAGTGATTAATCGATTAAACGTATTCATTGAGGGGGCTTTAATGCCATTGTTTTGTAACCAAAAACGTAATACATTTGCAATTCTATCCGACGATGTAGTTTTTAAACAAGCTAGCGATAATGTGGTTTGATTCATAGCCAAATTATCACAATCTAATCGCGCCAACGCCTCTAAATTACCTTGTGTTTGCTGACAGTGCTGCGCCGTCCGCGCAAGGGTATTGGCAATACCGGGCCATCGCTCACGCAATAACGGCATGATTTCGTGGCGTATATAATTTCGTGAAAATTTCAAGTCCTCGTTACTATCATCATCAATCCATGCTAGTTGATGCGTCTTGGAATAAGCAGCCAGATTCACTCGCGTCTGGTGTAACAAAGGTCTAACCAATACGCCCTTTCCCAACGGCTTAACACTAGGCATAGCAGCTAAGCCTGTGATGCCTGCTCCACGACATAACTGCAATAAAACAGTCTCCGCCTGATCATCCTGATGATGCGCAAGAACCAGGGCATCATGCTCACCTAACAAGGCCTCAAATACTTGATAACGGGCAATCCGTGCATGCTCCTCGATATTACAGATCCGATTAAACTCAACTTGATGAACAGTCAAAGGAATGGATAGGCCATCACACAAGGCTTGGCAATGTGAGCGCCAAGAATCTGCATGAACATTTAACCCGTGATGGATATGTACAGCTGATAATCGATTTTTTAGCTGGGGAAAATGTGCAAGATGATGCAGCAACACAACTGAATCTAACCCACCACTCAAACCAACCCATAATCGGTGAAACCCCGATAACAGATCAAGCCCATTAACGTCGAACAACGAATCAATCACAAGCACCCATGGCCATGAATTTTTTATAACGTCTTTCAAGTAATTCAGGAATAGATAGCGATTTTAGCTGATGCAGCTCATCACTTAATACAGCTTTCAAACTATCGGCCATTTCAACGACATTACGATGGGCGCCACCCAATGGTTCATCAACAACCAAATCAACCAATTCATGCGCAAGAATTTTATCCGCTGTAATACCCATAGCACCCGCGGCTTCACTAGCTTTTGTCGGGTCCTTCCACAAAATAGACGCACAGCCTTCAGGTGAAATAACTGAGTAAATCGCATATTGCAACATAATCACTTTATCACCCACACCAATAGCAAGCGCACCACCTGAACCGGCTTCACCAGTAACTACACAAATAATAGGCGTTTCTAATTTAAACATTTCAATCAGGTTTCGTGCTATCGCTTCAGATTGGTTACGCTCTTCAGCACCAATGCCAGGATAGGCTCCAGCTGTATCGATAAACGTCATAATAGGCAGTTTAAATTTTTCTGCCATTTTCATTAAGCGCAGTGCCTTACGATACTCTTCGGGACGCGCCATTCCAAAATTACGGTACACTTTTTCTTTGGTACGCTTGCCTTTTTGGTGCCCAAGCAACATGACGGGCTCACCGTTAAATCGTGCCATGCCGCCGATAATTGCGGGAGCTGCAGACGAATGCCTATCTCCATGTAACTCTTGAAAATCTGTAAATAACAACTCAATATAATCCGTTGTTTGTGGCCGCAGAGGATGCCTGGCTAACTGCGCAATTTGCCATGGGTTAAGACGTGAAAACACATGAGCGGTCAATTCAGCGGATTTCGCTTCAAGACGCGCAATTTCCTCACTTAAATTAACAGTATTATCATGACCCACCATACGAAGGGCTTGAATCTTTTGATCCAATTCTTCAATAGGCTGCTCAAAATCCAAAAATTGTCGACTCATTGCTTACTCGTTAAGGATTAATATCATGTGATATGATACCCTCAACCCGCATTTGATGCCACATTTCAGGCGATTTATACATGAAAAACTCATTTAAAACGCTTCAATTCGATGACTGTGCATTACGAACCACACGGATTGATATCTGGCAATATTCATTACAAACCGAATTCAAAGACGCACGATCACTTTTAAATTGTGGAGAAATCGCACGCGCTGACCGATATTACTTTGATAAACACCGCCGACGTTTTATCGTAGCACGAGGATTGCTACGCCTTATTCTTGCACATTACACATCAATACCACCGACGCACTTGATATTTCAAAGTAATCAGTATGGTAAACCACGTCTTCAGAACGAACCCATGCTGGAATTTAATTTAAGTCATTCCGAAGATACGGCTCTCCTTGCCATTGGTTGCACACTGCCATTAGGGATTGATTTGGAGTTTTTTTCAGCACGCCCTTATCAAGGCATTGGATGCCAGATGTTTTCATCTGCTGAGAATCAAGCCTTAAAAAATACCACAAAAGTACTTCAACCCTTGATATTTTTTCACATTTGGTCACAGAAAGAAGCGTTTATCAAAGCCTGCGGTCTTGGGCTATCGTATCCTACTAAGGCGTTTGATGTGCCTGTTCACCCATCTACAAGTCAAATGATTTTCGACTCGCTTCATGGTCAGAAATGGCAACTGATCTCATTTCAGCCGATGATAAACTGTTGTGCAGCACTGTGTTTTCATTCACAAATCACAGACATTCGCTATCATGTTTTAGAAAAACCTGAGATGCTTATCAAATGAAACCTTTTAGCGACGCACAATGCCAATTGCTCACTTTACTGTCTGATGGAAAAGATCATACCGGAACCGCATTGGGCTTAACACTTAAGGTATCAAGAACTGCCATTTGGAAACAAATCCATCAATTAATCGAATTGGGGCTACCCATCTCCAGAACGCCTCAAAAAGGCTATCGTTTAGACAGACCCATTATATTTCTGGACAAACTAGCTATTATCAAAGAATTACAATCCATCAATTTATCAAAACCTGTTGATTTACATATCTTCACATCTGTAGATTCAACCAACCGCTTTTTAAAAGAATTACCCAGCAGTCAAGCCATCGATGTCTGTTGCGCTGAAATGCAAACACAAGGACGTGGCCGATTTGGTCGCAACTGGTATTCACCTTTTGGTGAAAACATTTACTGCTCAACCCGTTGGCATATTGACGGTTGTCTTTCACAATTATCAGGCTTAAGTTTAGTCGTGAGTTTGGCTGTACTGGCAGCAATAAAAGACGTTATTTCGGATGAAACCATTCAAATCAAATGGCCAAACGATCTGCTTTGGCAGCAAAGAAAATTATGCGGTATTTTAATTGATATTGTTGCTGAAAGTCATGGGGCCGCTGACGTGATTATCGGTATTGGTATCAACACGAATTCACAGACCGCTGATCAAGCCTTATTTAACAAACCCTGGTGTTCGTTGTTTGACATAACCAGCAAGCTCATTGACCGTAATCAAGTGATTGCTCGATTAATTATCCATCTGGATCAACATGTCAAATGCTTTCTAGAAAAAGGCTTTGCTGCATTCATTCCGAAATGGCAACAACATGATTATTTATACAACCAACTCATTAATGTATCCCAAGGAACAAACCGGATAAGCGGAACAGCACAAGGTGTGAATGAATTAGGACAACTTATTTTAATTGATCCATTAGGAACAAGGCATTATTTATCATCGGGCGATACGTCTTTGCAATGTTAGACGGATAATCCAAAACATCTATTGCTCTCCAATCAATGAATCAAACGCCAATGATGCTCTGTTGATTGTTTCTTTTTCATGATCAGGCTTATAATCAGGTAGTAATGTCAATAATTCTGTAACGCGTAGAATCAAATCATAAAATTGATGCCTAAAATCTCTTAGCCTCGCGTTATTTGTATCCGCTTGTTCGGCGTAATCAGCAACCACGCTGGCAACTTTATCTGAATTATCATGCAATAAAGCACCCATGTTTTTCGTTAAATCAATCAATTTATTCTGACTTTCAGCGATAAGCAGCTGATGTGTCTCAACTTGCTTTTGAAACGTATCCGCTAATTCCGTCAATAAAGTTCGCTGCTTCTCGATTTCATCGCGCGTTAAAGCACCTGGTGATTCCACATCAACAGCATCGGCGCCAGATAACAAATAATCAACAAATAATTTTTGTGCATAGGTTTGATAATCCTGAGCTTGTTGAAGAATGATGCCGTTAAAAACATTTCTAAGCGGAACACGTAAAAGTTGATTGTAAACACTATTTGTATCTTTAATTGCTTTAATTAATGATTCATGAGGAAGTGTGATATTAAACCGTTCTAAAATTCGCTCTGCAGTTAACAATCCGTAGGTTGAAAACCAAGATGACCAATCAGTTTGTTCGTTTGTTTCACTCATTATTCATCCTGAAAATATTGGAAGCTTTTTGAAATAAATCCCCCGCCTGCGGGGGACGACACATCATCTTATCAAAGCCCTCACGGCCGAGGTGTATTTTTTACACTGTTTAACCGATGAGCTTCTGTTACCATCGCTTGTAATTTATCTTCAAGAAACCGACCTAACCCAACACCATGACCAATGTCGGGTTCATCAGCAGGAGTCAAATGACGACGAACGCCACCTTCTTCGATAAAAAACTTTCTAGGCTGAAGCGGATCATGCTGATAACCTTCCGCTTCAAGCAAATAAAAGATGGAAGCCTGAAATGCCAAAGATTCTTCGTAGGTTAAGTCGACGCCATCGGCACTAACCAGATTATCGATGATTAACTCGTTATCATCGTTAAAACCCACACTAAACTCAATTCCAGCCAGTTTATTTTTCCCAAGCTTCTCTTCGGTCATGTCCTTGAGTCCGTCATATGCATCACTGACCAAATCACAAGCAGGGTTAGTTACGTAATACGGTACTATTTTTTTAGAAACAAACTTGGCAACTTTCATATCAAAATTTATCAACTGACTCATTGCCGAACGCCAATTATCATAACCTTTTTGAGCATCGTTGTAAAAAACCTTCCCAAGCTCTTCAATTTCGGCCCATTCTGGCTTTGCACTCTCATCTAATTTGGCATATTTTGCTCCTCGCGCTGCTAACTTTTCTTTACGTCGCATAAGATCAAGTTCTTCAGCCAATTTTTTTTGCTCATACCGTTGTTGGATAAATGCATTTTTATTATTTGTTTCTGAATTCTGTCTGTTGACTTCATCCAAAAATGCGTTAGGTTTTTTAGCCATTTGTATTCCCCAAAAAACGATTAAAATATAACCCATGTGTGATATCATAGCACAACAAAAGAGGGTTGTCATCCCAATCACTTAATACGTATTGATGACATGTTTTTTGCTTAACCATATAGTGTTTAAGGCCTGGCTGATGGGTATGGCCATGAATCACCGTATTTACATCAAACTGACGCATGTGATTTAACATCGCACTAACAACAACATTCATTTTCGTCATTGATTTTGAACGATTATTTTGACTGCTTTGGCGAAGGCGATCAACCAACCGACTTCGAATCGTCAGGGGAAGACGTAAAAATAACCGCGCAAATAATCGATTACGGGTAAGACGCATCAACCGTTGATGGCTTCTGTCTTTTGTGCAATATCTATCGCCATGAACGAGTAAACATCGCTCTTGCCCGAGCGTTATCACACAAGGCTCTGCTAGTATCTGTACTTTCGCATGAGTTGCAAAGGTATCGCCGAGCAAAAAATCACGATTACCCGCCATAAAATAAGTCTTAACACCCTGCTCGTTTAACCAGGCTAATCGTTGAATAATGCCATGACTCCAGGCGTCTATGCTGTCATCACCTGACCAAACATGAAAAAAATCACCCAAGATATAAAGCGTTCGAGTATGCTGTGCGGCCCAAAGGATAAAGCGCTCAAATCGCTCAGTGATGATAGAATCGTCTGGATTTAAATGAAGATCTGAAATAAAAACTGCTTCCAGTTTTTCAGTTTGCGAGGCTAGAGTACTTGAATCATCGTTTATCAATGGTCTACCATCAGTCATAAAGGCTCTATTTGTATCCGGTCATCATGAATAAAAATTTGACAAGGGACAGTGATGGGCTCAATGGCATCGCTTAAACGATAATATCCAGCAATGGATACAAGCTCCGCATCGAGAGAATGGCAAAAAATACGAGCTTGTTTATCACCCGTAATACCGGCTAAAGCACGGCCTCGTAATGCACCATACACGTGAATATTACCATCTGCTAAAAGCTCCGCACCATGACTGACTGATGATGTAATGACCAAATCACCACCCTTGCTAACCACTTGTTGTCCTGATCGAACAGGTGTTGTTAATAATTTAGTTTTAATGGTTTCTGGAACAGGTTGTTCTGGTAACGATACCGATTTTTCAGTCACAACAGCACCCCCAATCCAAGATTTATCTTGTGTTGACGAACCGTTCAGTATCGCTAAATTCTGAGCTTGTGCCAATGTATTCAAAAAAGGATTCCCCCCCTGAACACCGATTGGAAGCAAACCAAATTCTCGTGCAGACTCACATAACACCTGAAGGCTAAACTCTTTGGCATAAAAAGAATCATTCAAGATAGCGGAAAAATCAAGGACGACCGGCGTTCGCTCAAAAAGACGAGGCGCCTTTGCGACAACATCAGCCAATTGTTGTTTAAACAGCTGACTGTTTATGTCCTGCAAATGAAGCACCGTTAGCGTATAAAGTCGGCCTTTTAATTTAAATGCTTGTGATTTCAAGATATTATCAACCATCATGTTCATATCCAACTTTATTTTTTTTGTTTATACTACCATAAGCTCTTCATAGCTAATAGAGTATCTGTAGGTGTATCGTATACTAGAGTCAGTCAATGGCTGAACCCCAAAAATCATAGAGGATCAACATCGTGGATAAGTTGTGGTTGCAGTCCTATCAAAAAGGAATTCCTCATGAAATTAATCCAAATGAGTTTTCTTCTTTGGCTGAATTGTTTATAAACGCTTGTCAAAAACATGGCAATAATATCGCCTATATCAATATGGGTTCTAAAATTAGTTTTGCAATGCTTGATAAGTTGAGCGAACAATTTGCAATATACCTGACTGGCTTAGGGTTGGAAAAAGGCGCGCGTGTTGCCATCATGATGCCCAACCTATTACAATATCCTGTTACCCTTTTTGCTATTTTGCGAGCTGGCTTTACAGTTGTAAACATTAATCCTTTATACACGAGCGATGAGCTAACCTATCAGATTAACGATTCAGGATCGCAAGTGCTTGTTGTTATTGCTAATTTTGCTAAAACAGTTGAAAAATCACTGCCACTGATGCCGGGTTTAAAGCACGTGGTCATCACTGAAATCGGTGATCTTTTTCCCACATTCAAACGCATCGCAGTTAATGCTGTTGTTAGGTACATTAGAAAAATGGTGCCTGCTTACGCCATTCCCAATGCAATTCGTTTCAATCTTGCTTGTAAAAAAGCACGTCATAAAAAACTTAAACCTGTCCATTTAACCCATGAAAACATCGCATTTATCCAATATACTGGGGGTACGACGGGTGTTGCAAAAGGGGCGGTTCTGACTCATGGCAATATGCTATGCAACGTGTTGCAGGCATCAGCCTGGATATCCCCTTTAGAGGTTGATAACCGTGATATTGTTGTCACTGCACTTCCGCTTTATCATATCTTTTCGCTCACAGCCAATTGCTTAACGTTTATAAAAGCAGGCTCCAAAAACATACTGATTACAAATCCCAGAGATATAACCCGTTTTATCAAGGATATAAAAAACAGCAAATTCACGATTATTACGGGTGTTAACACGCTGTTTAATGCGTTAATTCATCATTCTGACTTTTCTAAAATTAACTTTTCAAACACAAAAATAGCCTTGTCAGGCGGGATGGCTCTGCAGAAAAGTGTGGCTGTTCAATGGCGAGAAAAAACCAATTCTCTTATTCTTGAAGCCTATGGTTTAACTGAAACCAGCCCCGCTGTATGCATGAATCCTTTATATCTAAAAGATTATAACGGTAGCATCGGCCTGCCATTACCTTCCACTGATATCTCAATTCGTGATGCCGATGGGCATGAGCTACCCATTGGAGAAAAGGGGGAGCTGTGTGTTAAAGGACCACAAGTTATGCCAGGCTACTGGCAGCGACCTGACGAAACCGCCTTGGTCTTCTGGAAGGATGGCTATCTTCGAACCGGCGATATTGTCACCATGGATAATAAAGGTTTTATTTATCTACTTGATCGCCTGAAAGAAATGATTCTGGTTTCGGGCTTTAACGTTTACCCTAACGAAGTTGAGCAAGTGATAAGTTTGATGCCTAGCGTACTTGAAGTGGGTGTTATTGGCATTAGCGATGAAGACTCTAGTGAAAAAGTAAAAGCGTGTATTGTAAAACGGGACCCGTTATTGACCGCTGAACAAGTGATAGCGCACGCACGTGAACATTTAACAGCATACAAGGTACCGAAAATAATCGAATTTTATAAAGAGTTACCAAAAACCAATGTGGGTAAAATCTTAAGACGAGCCTTGAAGTAAGTTTTATGCAACTGCTTGACAGTATCAGATTCAGAAATCCTACGTCCCGCGACTTGTTCCTGAGAGATGGTCACAAAATGTGATCATCTCTCAGGAACAAGTCGCGATACGTTGAGATTTGAGTTGTTAATAGACCTTGGTCTTATGTTTATTTAACAGGCGGATTAGGCCTCGGAATTGTCGGCGAGGGTTGCACTGGGGGAGCAATAGTTTGTTTAAACTTATCTGTGTCTGTATTGGTCGGTGAAAAAAACGAATCGCCTGGTTTAAACGGTTGACCATCCGCATGCAAAAGTTGGCCTTTACCATCTGAATAGGCAACAAGACGATGCTGAGAATCTAAAATTTTAAATTTCCTACCTTTGCTAGCCTGCTCCATTGAAAACTGAATGGCTTCTTCCTCAGATTCAAAAGAAAGTGACGTGATTCCATCTCGAGTAACGGGCTCTTTGTAACCTGGATTTTTAGAAAACTGTGTCTTGTAATCTTGAATAATTAACTCGATATCACTAGCACTTTGGTACGATAAGGATAAGCCTTTTGCTGAATTCTGCATCGATGCCTCCATCTCTTCAGCATTGAAAGCAGCGTATTCTTTGTGTAATGCATTTAATGCATCTAATTCTTTGCGCATATTTACATCAAGTTCGCCATCTTTTTTTTTCTTAAGTTCAAGCAAAAGCTTAAGTTGTTCTTCTCTAGTTTTCGGCAACATCGATTACACTCCTTGGGTTTTATCTCGTTAAACTCTATTATAGATTAAAAATTAATCAGTCTCAAGTGTTATAACGTTTACGGTCAGGGGTGTCCCATTAAAAAATCCTTATGCTACCTGGTTTCAGACGAACCCGCTCCAGCGATCATCGCGCACATCCTTGTGCGCGATGGTCTTCAACTCAGGCACCATAAGGATTTTTTAA
>JAJZSG010000050.1 GCA_021849905.1 Pseudomonadota bacterium | reverse complement strand
AACCGTGTCAATAGGGATTTTTAAATATTTTGTGTTTTTTTTAAAAATTCCGCTTGCTTACGCGCGCGGCTCGGGTTAGTCCGAGCTCCCTGACAGGCACTTACCCGGCGATTGTGACAGGATACGTAAATAAGATCTTATGCTATACTTAGTGTGTATTATATAAACATAAGGATGGCATCATGAAACGGGTTATTTCAGCGATTGTGGTTATGTCTTCAGTGACACTGCTAAGTAGTTGTACCGTTGACTCGGTTGATCAGGTTAATTATGCAGGATATAGACCGGGCTATACGGGTTACACGGTGAGTGTTGCGGATTATCCATCTAACGGATATGGCCCATCATTTTGGAGTCCAGGCTATTATAATAGCATAGGGTATCGCGGTGTTTATGGGTTTAATCGTGTCGGATATTATAATAACTATCATATGGCAGCTTATGGCTATCATGGTTATAATTACAACAGATGGCATCACAGACGATAAAATAACACGTTATTCTTGATTTAAATGTGTGCGGCGCTCTTGCATGGTTTCAATGCTATTGATAACCGATTCACGGCAAATTTCAGTCATGATGGGGATATCACTAAGCGCTACACCGGATTGGATACTGTAGGCAATAAAAAAACTATCCTGCCATGTTTTTTCGTTTTTTCGTGCTCGTGCCTTTAACCACAGCGTAATCCATAAAAAATGAAAAAGCCATTGTTCGCGATGACACTCAAGCTCTAGTGTAAACACAGCTTCCATGGCCTCTTCAAAACGACAAACTTTTACGCCATCAATAAAACTACAACATCGATTAACCAGTTTATCAACCTGATAATTTTCTACATACCATGACTCGGTAAAGCGCTTGTTTTTAGGCCATAACTTTGAGCGTTGCAAGGAAGCTCGGGTGCTTTCAGGTGTAAACGGACTAATTTGCACACCCATTTGCTCGATGAGATCATGCATATTGAGTGTTTTCGGCAAAAACAATAAACCCAGTTCCTCTTGAATTTCCAATAAATGCAAATCAGGCATCGCACCTTGTTCGATCGTCATGGCAAGAAAATGCTGAAGCATCATGAGTAAATAAGGCATATCCACGTCACGCAACATGACACTATCGTCAAAGGCTTCATCATAATAGTGCGCGACATCAACCCGTGAAATCGACGGGGTGATCCATGCGTCTTTAATCCCAATATTTTGCTTGAACAAAAGACCGCATAACCTGTGTTTTCTATTTTTTTGCAGATGAATAAAAATACCTTGAGCACCACTGCCATCGACTTCACTGGCTTTAATACGTAAATGCGATACAGGCGTTGCGGGATGTGCAAACACCACGCCTTTTTTACGCTGTTGTTTTATCCAGCGATCAAACTGTGCATGGTAGCTTTTGGGATACCAATTTTTAATGGCTTGTATTCGGGACAATCCTATCGAGGTTAAGGTGATATTGGACATCAGGTGTTCATGTGTTGCCACAACCATCTCTCTGACATCCTGTTTTGGATGAAGCAGTGTGAGTAATGCAATGTCCACCCCTTCATCAATACTGTAGAGATCAGCCACCAAATCCGCAAAGAATTCGGGTGGCATGGCGTAGCTTTGTGCAAAAAAGTTTTCGGCAATATCAAATACCGAGAGATCAGATAGCTCTAAAATTAAATCTTTAATCGAGTTTATATGTGAAAGCTCTTCTTCTGGTGAGAATTCGTCTTCCGTATTCGCTAAGCTAAGATAAGCATTTTTTAAATTCTCAGACAGCTCCACATGAACGTCATAAAATGCATTTAAAATGGGCAACCAAAAACTTAACGAATGTCGCCCGCTAGCGATAAAAACAGCCATATTATCCATGAGCTGCTTTAGTGTTCTATTGGCTAGCTTGTTGCCTCCCTCAACCGCAGATTGCAATTGAGCAACACAAATGTCCAATGCAAAAATGCAAGCAGAATAATAAGTGCTGTTATCATCAAGCAGCGTTTCATCAAGCTCTTCAATCAAATTAACTAATGCACTGGCAAGCGCTGGGTCTTGTAAAAAAAAAGTATAATAGTCGGGATTCGGGTCTTGGTCGCGTTCTATTAAATCAGCTATTTCTGAAACCCATATTTTTAATTGTTCAATTGATTCAGGCATAAGTGATTATTCAGAACTGAGTTTAAGTTTAGTTAATGCATCAGCCATGCTGGTGTTAAACAGCGTTTTTTTGATTGCAGCGACCGGCTTTTTGTTCAGGTCTGATTTTTTTGGTGGAGCCTGCCTTTTAACGGGTTCAGCTGTTTTTACGGGGGCTGATTTTTCAGATTTTTTATGGGTAGCTGGTTGAGCTTGCTCATCGAGTTTCATCGTTAAACCAATCCGTCGACGCGCTTTATCCACTTCAATGACTTTGACCGTGATGACATCACCCGTTTTAACGACAGCACGAGGGTCAGTAATAAACCGATTGGTCATGGCAGAAATATGAACTAAGCCATCCTGGTGCACACCAATGTCAACAAACGCACCAAAATTAGTGACGTTACTTACGACTCCATCAAGAACCAAGCCTATTTCAAGATCTTTAATATCCTCAATGCCGTCTTTAAAATGGACTGTTTTAAATTCAGGTCTGGGATCTCGCCCTGGTTTTTCTAATTCTTGCAATATATCGCAAATCGTAGGTAGACCATGTTGATTATCGACATAGTTTGCGGCATTAATTTTTTGTAATAATTCACGATTACCGATGATTTCTTTCAGTTCGATGTGATGGTCACTTAGAATACGCTCCACAATCGGGTAGCATTCTGGATGGACGCCTGAGGCATCCAATGGATTTTCGCCATCGACAATGCGTAAAAATCCTGCTGCTTGCTGAAATGTTTTTTCACCCATTCGTGCAACAGACTTTAGTTGTTCTCGGTTTTTAAATGCGCCATGTTCGTCTCGGTATTGTACGAGATTTTTTGCAAGCGAATCGTTTAAGCCTGAAACGCGTGTTAATAAGGCAACAGATGCCATGTTAATGTCAACGCCTACTTTGTTCACACAATCTTCCACCACGCCTTCAAGGCTTCGGGCTAATCGAGGTTGGTTGATATCATGTTGATATTGACCCACACCAATCGATTTTGGTTCAATTTTAACAAGCTCAGCCAAGGGGTCTTGCAGTCGACGTGCAATGGAAACAGCACCCCGTAAAGTCACATCCAAATCAGGAAATTCGTTGGCCGCGAGCTCGGATGCTGAATAAACAGATGCACCTGCTTCATTCACCAACACTTTTGATAGCTTAAGGTCAGGATACATCTTGATCATGTCAGAAACCAAACGTTCTGTTTCGCGCGAACCTGTGCCATTACCAATACTGATTAAACTAACATTATACTTTGATGCGAGTTTTGCCAGTGTTGCGATGGCGTCGTGCCATTCATTTTGAGGTGCCAAAGGAAATACGGCGGTATAATCAAGTAATTTACCCGTCGCATCAACCACAACCACTTTTACCCCGGTTCGAATACCGGGATCTAAACCCATGGTGACATGGGCGCCTGCGGGAGCAGCTAAAAGTAAATCTTTTAAATTATGGGTAAAAACACGAATCGCTTCTTCATCAGCTAATTCGCGCAAGCGTGCGAACAATTCTAACTCAAGCTTTGCAAAAAGGCGGGTTGATGCGGTTAAGCGGACAATATCCATCAACCAACTATCCGCAGGGCGTTTTTCATCGGCTATATTAAAGTATGCCGCTACACGGTTTTCTAAGTATTTTGTATCATTGGGGAGTGTTAGTGAAAATTGTATCGCACTTTCGCGTCGGCCACGAAATAATGCTAGAGCGCGATGCGAGGGAATTGTTTTGATGGCTTCAGCGTAGTCAAAATAATCAGTGAATTTATTCGCCGCTGGTTTTTTACTCTTGGCATTTGTGGATTTGAGGATGCCGTGTTGCCATAAATAATCTCGAAGTTCGCTTAGCAAGTTGGCATCTTCTGCAAAGCGTTCAATGAGAATTTGTTTCGCACCGTCAAGCGCTGCGTCTACGTTATCAATTCCTAATTCCGAATTGATAAACGATTCGGCAAAGACTTTTGGCTCGTGGGTTGGGTCGTGCCACAAGGTGTGCGCCAACGGTTCAAGACCGGCTGCTTTGGCTTGAAGGGCTTTGGTTTGACGGGTGGGTCTGAAGGGCAAATACAAATCTTCCAGGCGTGTTTTAGTGTCGGCATTTAAAATGGCGTGTTCTAATTCCGATGTGAGTTGGTTTTGGTCACCGATAGTTTTTAATACGATCGTGCGTCGTTCATCTAGCTCGCGTAAATAATGCAAGCGTTCGGCCAGAATGCGTAATTGCGTATCATCAAGACCCTGAGTTACCTCTTTTCGATAACGGGAGATAAACGGTACGGTTGCACCCTCGTCAAGCAGGCGGATAGCAGCATCGACTTGGGAAACAGTGGCATTGAGTTCTCGCGCAATAGTGGCAGCTGTCGACAACTGGTCTTGAATCATTCACATCCCCATAAAAATTTAAATATCACACTTGAAGATTATAATACATGACTTACTCGACTGTCACCGATTTCGCCAGATTACGCGGTTGGTCGACATCTGTTCCTTTGGCAACCGCGACGTGATAAGCCAGCAATTGGAGGGGGATTGTGTATAAAATAGGTGCTATCCAATGGCTGCAAGCGGGCATAAGAATCAAGTGAGCGCCATTTGCAGGCCACGCCTGCGAATCATCAACAAACACGAATAGTTCGCCGCCGCGTGCGCTCACTTCATGCAAATTTGATTTAAGTTTGTCTAATAATTCATCGTTTGGTGCAACAGCGACAATGGGCATATTGCTGTCCACTAATGCAAGCGGGCCATGTTTTAATTCCCCAGCAGGATAAGCTTCTGCATGAATATATGAAATTTCTTTAAGTTTTAATGCACCTTCCAAAGCCACAGGATACTGCACACCGCGACCTAAAAATAATGCGTTTGATTTGTTAACAAAAAAAGGCGCTAATGATTGAATATCACTGTCAATTTTTAATATCCGTTCACAGCTCGCGGGTAATTGTTTTAATTGGGTTAACACGTCTTTGGCTCGAGCATCTTGACATAGTGCGGTTGTTAACATGAGTAGGGCTGTAAGCTGGGTGGTAAAGGCTTTGGTCGAGGCAACACCAATTTCAACCCCGGCACGTGTTAAAAAAACATGGTCGTTTTCGCGCACCAGCGTGCTAGTGGCGACATTACAAATGGCAAAATAACCGAGATAATCCAGTTTTTTTGCTTTTTGCAGTGCGGCTAGGGTATCGGCTGTTTCACCGGATTGTGAAATTGTAATAAACAGTGTGTCTATATCTACAACGATATCGCGGTAACGATATTCACTGGCCACTTCAACTTGTGTGGGAATGCCGGTTAAGGATTCTAACCAGTATTTCCCAACGAGTCCTGCGTGGTAGCTGGTGCCACAAGCAACGATGTGGATGTGTTTAATCCTGGCAAATAACGCCAGAGCCTCGTCACCAAAGCTTGCTTTTAGTACCCCAAGGTTTGCCGTGCGACCCTGAAGGGTATCGGCTAGCACGGTACTTTGTTCGTATATTTCTTTGAGCATAAAATGCCGATAAGTGCCTTTACTGACCGTGTGGCAATTATCGCTTAAAACCGATGTTTCACGCTGAGCAGGTTGGTTTTTGGCATCGAAAATCTGTAATTTTTTTGTCGATAAAAGTGCACTATCACCGTCTTCTAGATGTATGATTTTTTGTGCAAAGGAGCGTAAAGCCAGCGAGTCTGATGCGATAAAATATTCATCAATGCCGATTCCAACAACTAATGGACTACCTTTTCGGATGGCGACTAATTCATGCGGATGATGGCTGATGATAACCCCTAAGGAAAATGCACCGTCTAGTTGTAAGGCGCAGGCTTGGACGGCCTTGAGTAAGGATTTACAGTGCTGGTAGTGATGATGAATCAGGTGCGCTGCCACTTCAGTATCCGTTTCAGACGTAAAAATATAACCTAATTCTTTGAGATATCGACGTAAATCATCATGATTTTCGATAATGCCATTGTGTACGACCGCAATTTCTCCATGCGACATATGAGGGTGGGCATTTTGTTCTGACGGTTTTCCATGGGTAGCCCAACGGGTATGCGCGATACCGGTATGGCCTGCGACGACGGTTTCGGACATCGCATCAGCCAAGGCTTGAACTTTTCCCTGAATTCGTAGTCGTTTTAACCGATTTTTATCATCGATAACCGCAATTCCCGCTGAATCATAGCCACGGTATTCGAGTCGATGTAACCCTTCCAATAAAATTTTACTAATATCTCGTTGAGATACGGCTCCCATTATACCGCACATAGCGCATGTCCTTTGTTTGTATTTTTAAAATAACCTGATTATACCCTACTTTTTTTCGGCTTTAGTCATTGTGTCATCTTGGGTGTGCAACTCTCACATAGACTTACGGAATATGCGTAGGTTGGGCCTCGGCCCAACATGTAATTAATAAAACAAGACAAATACACATTAATTTGTCTTAACTATTCTGATTATTGTTGGGCCAAGGCCCAACCTACAGCGTTTTTCTGCCTATAAATAGGAGTTGCACCCCCAAAAGCAACATGATGACTAAACGCCTTTTTTCATAATCCGTGATTTGTCTCGGGCCCAGTCACGGTCTTTGATGGTTTCGCGCTTGTCGTGTGTTTTTTTACCTTTAGCCAGTGCTACCCGCATTTTGACATTATTGCGCTTCCAGTAGAGTGACATAGGAATCAAGGTATAGCCTTGGCGCTCCACACTCCCAATAAGCTGGTTTAATTCTCGACGATTTAATAATAATTTTCGAGTGCGTATCGGGTCGGGATGCATGTGAGTGGATGCGGTGGGAAGGGGTTGAATTTGTGCACCGAGTAAAAAGGCTTCACCGTATTTAACAATCACATGCGCATCGGATAAATTTATTTTTCCCGCACGCAGGCTTTTAATTTCCCAGCCTTGCAATACAAGACCGGCTTCATATTCGTCTTCAATGAAATACTCAAACCGTGCTTTTTTATTCACGGCAATGGTCGCGCTGTCTGGTTTTGCGCTCATAAGACACCTGTTTAATTTGACTGACACTAAAACATTAAGGATATCATGATTTCGCCAGAATCACTTGACCTTGTCCGCGACCCTTAGCACAATAAATTGATCTCACAAAAAGACAGGATGACTGAATGAACCCAGCAAGCAAGGATCGCAAACTGTTTGTGCTTGATACGAATATTTTGATGCATGACCCCGCTGCGATTTATCATTTTGAAGAACATGATATTTATCTGCCGATGGTTGTTTTAGAAGAGCTGGATAATCATAAAACAGGCATTTCGGAAGTGGCGCGTAACGTTCGTCAAACTAACCGGATGCTTGTCGAGCTGATGAGCAACACAACGCATGCCCAATTGGTTGCAGGTTTACCCATTCCTAATTTTTTTGATAAAGCACACGTTCCTCGGAGTGGGCGATTATTTTTTCAAACGGATGAATTTGATGAGCTTAACCCGTTATCCTTGCCGGGTCATAAAGTTGATAATACCTTACTAGCCACTGCACTGGGTTTGCAAAAAAAGCGTCCTGAGCAGTCGGTTGTGATTGTTTCAAAAGACATTAATCTTCGGATTAAAGCCGGCATTTTAGGTATTCCTGCTGAAGATTATCATACCGATCAGGTTCTTGATGATGCGAGTTTGTTACACAGTGGCCTGCATATTCTTGACAATAATTTTTGGGATACCCACGGCAAAGATATGCAAGCCTGGCAAGAAGGCGGGAGAACCTTTTATCGCATTACAGGACCATTGGCTGACGAATGGAATCCTAACGATTGTATTAGCACACATGATAATGATTTTCAAGCCATTGTTAAACAACTCTCACCAGGCAGCGCCGTTGTTCAATTAGCGCGTGATTATACGCATGAAAAAAATGCCGTTTGGGGCATTACGTCGCGCAATCGCGAACAAAATTTTGCGCTAAATTTATTACTCGATCCAGATGTGGATTTTGTGACCCTGCAAGGTCAGGCTGGAACGGGAAAAACTTTGATGACCATTGCCGCAGGCTTGGTGCAGGTACTCGACAAGCGCTTATTTTCTGAAATCATCATGACACGCGTGACGATTCCGGTGGGTGAAGACATTGGCTTTTTGCCGGGAACTGAAGAAGAAAAAATGACCCCTTGGATGGGCGCATTAATGGATAATCTGGAAGTGCTTCATGGGATGCAGGAGGGGGGGAGTTTTGGTCATGGGGCAACGGATGATATCCTGAAAAATAAAATCAAAATTCGCTCACTTAATTTTATGCGAGGCCGAACTTTTTTAAATCGGTTTATTATTATTGACGAAGCACAAAATTTAACATCAAAACAAATCAAGACGTTGGTGACTCGTGCGGGGCCTGGGGGTAAAATTGTCTGCTTAGGTGATATCAAGCAAATCGATACCCCGTATTTGACGGAAACCACGTCAGGATTAACCTTTGCTGTTGACCGATTTAAGGCCTGGGAACATAGCGCGCACATGACCTTAACTCGTGGAGAGCGGTCAAGACTTGCCAAGTATGCCGCTGACCATTTATAGTACGCCATCCTTTGGTTATAAATTAGGATAAATAATGCCCACACAAGCATTCACTTTTGACGATGTTCTGCTCATCCCCTCATACAATCATCATGAATCCAGACGAATTGTGGATATCAGCATGACCGACAGACAAGGGTCTTTAACACTCAAATTGCCAGTGATGAGTTCGAATATGGACACGGTTACTGAAAGTACGATGGCCAACTTTATGCACAGTAAAGGCGGTATTGGGGTTCTGCATCGCTTTTTAACCATTGAAGATAATATTAAGCAGTTTAAGGCCTGTGAGGGTCAGGTGTTTGTATCCGTGGGATGTAGTGCTGCTGAACTTGAGCGTGCCGAAGCCCTGCGTGACGTCGGAGCCAGTTTTTTTTGTGTGGATGTGGCGCATGCGCATGCGAAATATGTCGGTAAAACATTGAAAAGCTTGCGCCAGATGATAGGCTCTCGGTGTTTAATGGCCGGCAATGTCGCGACCTATGCCGGTGCTGATTATTTGGCGTCTTGTGGTGCTGATATTATTAAAGCGGGCATTGGAGGCGGGTCAGTTTGCAGTACGCGCATTAAAACAGGCTTTGGTGTGCCCATGTTGACTTGCATTCAAGATTGCGCGCGAACTGACCGGTCGATTGTTGCCGATGGCGGTATTCGTACCTCAGGCGACATTGTCAAAGCGCTTGCCTTTGGTGCAGACTTTGTCATGATAGGCGGCATGCTAGCAGGAACCGCGCCTACGCCAGGCGAGGTCATTACGAAAGATGATGGCACAAAAATCAAGCGATATCGTGGGATGGCGTCTCGTGAAGCACAAGAAGACTTCTTGGGCCAAATGAATGAGTGGAAAACCGCCGAAGGCGTGTCGGCTGATGTGCCTTATTCAGACCAACAAGATGCCATTATTGCCGATATTATTGGTGGATTGCGTTCAGGATTGACCTATGCTGGTGCGGATACCATTAGTGAATTGCAGCGAAAGCTTAACTACGTTTTGGTGACGCATGCCGGTCGGGTTGAAAGCATGCCGCATAAGTTGATGTCTTAGTTTAATACGGATTGCTCACCCGACAACTCGAGCCTTTTGAGTGATGACCTGGTGGGCGAGCTGTTATATTTTCCCTGCCTATTTCGGGTTATTCACAATGTTGTTTTGATATTCTTGTTCTAATTTGTCTTTTATTGTTTTATTGGCTTTTTGTTTCGATTCTAAATCAGCCGCTTCATCAATAATGTTTTGTTGGGGTTGAGGTCTAGGGGATGAGCTTAATCCAATAGTGGGGCTAGTTTGCTGAGTTGCTGCTTTTTTCAAGGCAGCTTGACGGTTTTGTTCTTTGATTTGAGACGGGCTTAATACTCCGGTGCCGCTTAAGGCAGATGGATTTTGTAAGCCCCGAAGTTGTCTATTCATCATATCGTGTCTATCAGCGGCTTTGTCGTATTGTTGTATTTCTTTTTTCTTTAAATCTTCGGCAGTCTGTGGGCTTTCTACAGGGCGTGGTGATGGTTTGGTTGCAAAATCTTTATGATTGTTAGGGGTTGAATTCATGAGCGAATTTGGATTTATGCTGTTAGGTGCGGCTTGAAGTGTGCTTTGTTGGGGTTGATTCTTATCTGTTGGGGTGTTGGTCTGAGCTGCATTTCTTTTTGCGCGTGCAAGCCGAATTTGGTTCATTATATCAGGGCGTGGTAGGGGTTTGTTTTGGGCTGCAAGTCGGTTTTGAGCCATTATCTCAGACGGTTTTAGGGGTTGGTTTTGAAGAGAGTTAAGTTGTGCAATCTCGTGAGTTGTTCGATATTTTTGGACGATTGTTTTATCTTCAATCTTCACACCACTTTTAAGGGCATCGGCTTTTACTCGTTCGATTTCTTTTTTGAGTATAGGGTCTTGTTTTATCTCGTTAAGAATTTCGTCATCGGTCATTTCCTCGATCGGTTTGGGTTTTTGAGATGTTAGTGTTTTGTTAATTGGGGGTTGAGTCAATGCATAAGACAATAGGAGTGCTTCTTCATAGCGCTCAAAATCTTCTTTTTCTTTTTTTGCCATTTTTTCTTCTTTCATGAGTATTGCAATGGCTTCTTCACGTTGCTTTATTTTCTTAAGCGCAAGCTCGACCTCTTTTTTCTTACGCTCTTTTTCAGAAATCGCATTAGACTCAAGAACGGCATCGTCTTTTTGTTTATTGTCCTTATCAATAGCAGATAAAGCGTGAGTGGGTTTCATTGACTCTGTCTTTGCCATCATAGGCCTCGAAATCAAATAAGGTTGCTTTGTTTTAATTATAGACATGTTTTTTGGTGATGCCATCTAAAATCTTTCGCTACGATGTTTTAAGAGTTGAGCGCAGACGATGATTTATTTAAAACCAATGTTGATTTGGTTTTTTTAATTAGAGGCTGCAAGTATGGTTAACTAGGCGATTAAACTTCGGCTTTGTTTTTCGACCCAGCTGTATTTTCTGCCTCCGTGTTCTTTGAGTTTCGTTCATGTTCATCGTTTTTTTGTTTATATTTTTTTTCAACTGTTTTAGCTTCCTGAATTAGATATACTCTGGTAGTAGGGCTATTAGGGCCTATGGCCAGAGTACTTTGTTCGTTTTTTTCTGGCTGAGCATTATTTTCGTCTGTTTCTTCATCTGTTTTATTAGCTTGAGCTTCTTCCGTTTCTTCAGTTACTTTGATTTCTTCTTTAATAGTTTCATTTACGTTTTCTGCTTTTATATCGTTTTCTGCTTTTATATCGTTTTCTGCTTTTATATCGTTTTCTGCTTTTATATCGTTTTCTTGTTTTTCTGCGGCAGCTTGTCTTTTCGCCTCTCTTTCCGCCTCTTTATCCTGGAGTTCCTTAAGCATAGATTGTTTTTGAACATATAATGCCATAGGACTTTGCATAGGACTTTGGGCGTTTTTATTTTTAACTTCTTCTTCAGCCAATTTTTTAGCCAAAGGACTTGATTTTCCATAATTCTTGTTTATTTTTGAAACATCAAAACCATTAGTTTCTTGTGTTGCAATATGATTTGCCAAGGCGCTTGGATTATCTCCTGGATTCTGGGTTTCTTGTGTTGCAATATGATTTGCCAAGGCGCTTGGATTATCTCCTGGATTCTGGGTTTCTTGTGTTGCAAGATGCATTGCAAAAGCACTGGGTTCAGGATCTCCCGATTTCCACATACCCTTTTGTGCTAAAGCTACACTTTTTGCAGCAGGACTCACATTAAGGTCATCACCTTCTTTCCATTGTTTAACTTCTTCCCTACCTGTTTGAAGCGCCAGGGGTGATTGAGTTAGACTATTGCTATCATCCCATTTTGATGCCAAATTCCGTCCTTCTGCTTTAGCAAAATTTGACAATTTATCATACGCTTTCGCCTGTTGTACTTCATTTTGATTTCTGAATCGTACTTTAAAATCCCGTATCTCAAATCCGCGACTCCGATTTCCATATCCTTGAGCCTCTATACTTAGTTTCTCGAATTTCGTCTGAACCTCCGCAGGGGTTGCGTCGCTGGTAAGGTCCTGATCGAATTTATCAAACTCTCGAACTGCATCAATTTTTTGTTTTTTTGTAAGCTTAGCCCCTGGATAAATCTTATCAAATCTAGCAATTGCGGATCTTCTATCCACTACTTCATAAGTAGAATTAACAACATAATTTTTTGCTTGATCGATTTTAGAGGCAGCATATTTTGCTCCTGTAGTGCCGTATTTCGCTGCGTAATAGGGGGACTTTACAGCAAATTTTCCTACCTGATAAGCGGGTTTAAGAACATAATTAGCAGCATATTTTGCTCCTGTAGTGCCGTATTTCGCTGCGTAATAGGGGGACTTTACAGCAAATTTTCCTACCT
>JAJZSG010000049.1 GCA_021849905.1 Pseudomonadota bacterium | reverse complement strand
CCGTGTCAATAGGGATTTTTAAATATTTTGTGTTTTTTTTAAAAATTCCGCTTGCTTACGCGCGCGGCTCGGGTTAGTCCGAGCTCCCTGACAGGCACTTACCCGGCGATTGTGACAGGATACGATGACTTCATTTTCATAATCAAGTTTGTATGCTCTGAATTTATTTAATATTGTAGTTAATTCCTCAGGCTTTTGTTCTTGTACTAAATTGTCGGTATTCCCTTTGCTAATTTGAGGGCTCACTGATGGTCCTGGCTCAGATATACTTTTAAAAGTAAATAAGCTATAAAAAAGTGCAATCAGCTTTGAAAAAAAATTTGATATGGTTTCAGAATTATTTTTAAATTGAGTGACTTTATCACTGAGTAACGAATATTTTTCTTCTGGTGATTTTTTTGGATTAATCGCGATAGCTTTTAAGTCTCTGGCAAAGCGTACTTCGCGTTCGCTCTTGATAACGGTATTATCGCCTAATAATTTATCAATTTCACTAACAAGACTATCGCACGCGTCTGCCTTTTTTCGATGTTCAACAAATTCATCAAAATTTCCTTTAAAAGGAGGAATTTTTTCTGCTTCTTTGATCCACGCGAAAGGACCAATATCTGGATCATTACCATTGACTATTAAAGATTCATATCTTGTTTTCAGAGAGTCTAATTTTTCTCCTTTTTTGATAGCGTCTTGCATATCAACCTGTAAGAGCATCACCTCAGCCGCATACCCCATTTTTTTCAAATTATTCGTTGCGTAAACCCTTATCTTTTTAAAATAAAAATCGATATCACTTTCCCCTGGATCACGAGAAATTTTTTCATCTGATAAAACATGATCTGCAATTCGCTTAAAAGAACGAATAACATGTTTCTGATTTATGTGTTCATTTTCTTTAAACAAATCAGTAATTTCTTTCTTGACATCATCTATTGCAGTAATTATTGAAGTCTCAGCGCCTATTTTATTGACTAGTTCTTTTAATGCCTCTACCATTTCTCTTGAAGGAATAAGACCAGGGTAATCACGCCATAGTTTTGATTTTCGGATTTTGGCGTTAAAGCCATCGACTGTAGCGCGGTTAAAAAAGTCTATTACGTTATTGTTATGAACTTTTTCTCCACCCCAAGTGGGGGAGCGCATTAAATCGTTAAAGGCATGACCAAAGTCTATGCGACCTAGCCTGATAGGGCCGTTTTGATTTTCTTTAATGACCATCATATTACCAGGATTGACATCATGGTCACCTAACAAAGTAGACACCGCAACGGCATGGGCTAATTCTTTTTTTAATGGTTGGTATTTAACATCGTCAATATTATGATGTCCCTTGTCTTCATCCCCAACTCCAGAAACAAGTTTGATATGTGATTTTTCGGGAGGCCTTCCTAGATAATCATCTAATGATTTAACAGTGTTCCCCGTCAAATATTCAGATGCAATAGCTAAATGGGGACTATTCGTACCTGTTACAAACGATACTGTTGGTACACGAGGAGTATTGAGTTCGATATCAAATACTTTTGCAATACGAGCAGCCAACACCTCACCAAAATTTTCAGTGTCAGTCCAATCAGCCTTTACTCTTCTCTTCATTGAATTATTTGCGATCGGTGGCTTATACTGGTATTTTTTCCCATCAGAACCCGTTACACAGACACTACCTGTTTTGCCACTGGTTTTTTCAGATGTCTTTACATCTATATTTATAGGTTGACCTTTTGTTTTAATTTTTTTCATAATAAATAAACTCCCGTGTTTGTATTTTTATTATAGTATCTGTTTTTTATTTGATACAAGAAAGTTTTTGCTGTGGTGTAAATATAGACATGCCTATTAAAAAAACGGACATTCCTATTTTGCTCCAATATTTTTTCGAGAAAATGTACTGTTTACAGAGTTGTTCTTCAATTATATTAATCACTTTATAAAAGGTAAGGTAGTTGGTGAGGTAGATGTGTTTGTACTTTTTTTGTTTTTTTTAATTCATTGAGTTGAATTCTAAAACTGATTGTTGCATCTACTTTATCCTGTAATAGTGTGTGTTTATTACCAAGCTCAATATTATCCACTTCGTCTGTATTTTTTTCTTTATCTTTTAATTTATCAAATAAAATTGATTTTTTGGCCATGCTGATTAGCTGGTTCCAGAACTTTTGGGGATTAGGTAATCCATTAAGATAACTGGCTAAACTAAATGACAAACCTACTTGTTTTGTAACGTCTTCTTTCGTAATAGATTGATTAACGTTGTTATTAAATCGTCTTACAAACCGTCCTATAACCTGTTGATAAGCATCTATAAAGTGAGTAGATATTTTAAAATCAGTTTTCAAACTAATATACCGACCTGTGTGTACATAACCTAAAACAGTCGGCGGTAGTCCTGTGACCGGATCACCTGAAACCATAATATGAAGTGTTTTATTAGAGGTAAGTTCATCATAAACTGGTGCCGCACTTTGTTGAAAAACTCTAGGTGATCCAAACGTATAAACGGCTTTAAGGGACTTACTACTCCACGAATTTGTTTCGTTTGTTGAATTGGTTGTTTCTAAATAATCAATTGCGGCTAATTGAGCAACCGCGCCTCCTAGACTATGCCCTGTAAAAATAACAGGTTTAGATGGTATCTGTCTAAGAGTTTGGTATAGACTCTCTTTAGATGAGTCGTAATCCAATTTGAATCCTTCGTGAACGGCTAATTTTTTACCGCCACATTTCATAATCACTGTGCTGGCTTTCAGATCCCTGAACATATCATATAAAGTTTTTGTTCCACGATATGCAACGATGGTTTCATTTGCCGTTTGGATAACGTAACCAGCAGGTTCTCTGTATTGACCATAGAGAAGGCCTTGATAATTTTTATAAAACGGTTTGCAAATCGCTATTTCAGACACACCAAATTTTTTTTTTAATTCGTCTTCAACTTTCGTAGTATCTGATTGATAAGCTGAATTAAATGATGCATGAAAAGCTCTGTGAAGGGTGTTTGCTTCAAAATCTTTATTTTCTGATGCAATCATAATGCACATAAAGTTTAATAATATTCTAACTTGAGTATAGTACAACAACACTATGATTCAAGAAGCTCGAATAAAAAACACAAAAAAACCGCTATAGCGGTAATTTAGAGATTCTTGGAATTTTTTTGTATATAATAATACATTAATTGGTTTTAATTTACCGTCTCGGCAGTAAATTTGCATTTTTTAATACACAAAAAATCATAAAACTCTTTTTTTTGATTTATATTACTGCTATAGCAGTAATATATTGTTAATCTTCCATGGTGTAGTATGGACTCAACTGAAATTGCCAAGACAGTTCATTATTGTCGTAAACAAAGCGGATTATCACAACAAGCGCTAGCTAATTTGGCGGGAGTTGGCAAAACCGTTATATTTGATATTGAAAAGGGAAAAGAAACCGTGCAATTAAGCACCCTGTTAAAAGTGCTAGATACGTTGAATATTCGAATTAAATTGGAAATGCCTTTTGCACCATCAACGGATATTGATTCATGAGGAAAGCACGCATATTGGTCCATGATGTTGAAGCCGGAATATTTGAGCAAATAAAAGCCGATAAATATCAGTTTGTCTACCACCCTGATTATCAGGGTGCTCCTGTTTCTTTAACAATGCCTTTAACAAGCAAACTTTACGAATTTGATGCATTTCCCCCATTTTTCGAAGGGTTGTTGCCTGAAGGTAGCATGCTTGAAGCGCTATTACGTAAGTATAAAATCGATAAAAATGATTATTTTGGGCAACTAATCAAAGTTGGCCAAGATGTTGTGGGGGCTGTAACGATTGAGGAGCTGGGATGAAACGCTGTCCTATTACCTATGAAATAATAAGTGACAATAAAAATTATTCTCAACGGGGGCTGCGACTTCTTTCACCTCAATTAAACGACTTGAGTTTATTGGAATTAAGCGCTGATGAGCAACGTCAAGAAGCGCTGGATCGCGTAGGAAAAATGTCGATTCAAGGCGTACAAAAAAAGCTAAGTGCACAATTGAAAACTAAAGCGGGATGTTTTGAAATCGTTGATCAAAAGGGTCAATATATTTTAAAACCACAAAGTGAGATTTATCCTGAATTGCCAGAAAATGAAGCCGTGACGATGTCATTGGCAAAAACCATCGGTCTTGACGTTCCTATTCACGGTTTAGTGTATTCAAAAGATTTAAGCTTAACCTATTTTATTAAACGATTTGACCGAGTTGGCCATAATAAAAAATTAGCTCAAGAAGATTTTGCACAGTTGTCAAATGGTGATCGCTATACAAAATATAATAGCTCGATGGAGCAAGTGATAATAGTTATAAAAAATTTTTGTACATTTCCAAAAATTGAATTCGTTAAACTATTCAAATTGACAGTATTTAATTTTTTAATTGGCAATGAAGACATGCATTTAAAAAATTCTTCCTTGATCACAAAGAATAAAAAAATTACTTTATCACCCGTGTATGATTTACTGAATTCCACCATCGCTCAAAAACATGCGCCTGAAGAAATAGCGTTGCCTATTAGGGGTAGAAAAAACAATTTAACAAAACGTGATTTTTGTGATTATTTTGCTGCTGAGCGACTCGAGTTAAACCAAAAAATGATTATTGCAATCCTGCACGAGTTCCAACAAGCCATTTCGGGATGGAAAGACTTGATTCGAATCAGTTTTTTAACTCAAAGTATGCAAGATAAATATCTCGATTTGTTAGAAGCAAGGTGCAAACGATTAGGTTTTATTATTTGATGTTTAATAAAATTTGATTTGCCAGATTGACGCCCGATAAAAAAGCCGCTTCAACACGCCCTTGCTGAGTCCAGTCTCCACAAAGTCCAACCTGTTGTTCCTCATCAATCCATGATGTTTCAAGGGTGTTTTTTTTATAATTAGCATAACGCCACTGATGAAGATCATGATGAGTGGCTTGCGACAGAGGGAGCCCAATAATGTTGGTAGCTTCTGACCATAATTGGTGTTTTACGCTCTGGTACTCATCTTGGTTATGATCGTCTGCCCATTGATTACTAGACAAGACAACGAGCGTTTGTTTTTCTGGTCTATTGGGTTTACTGCTGTTTACAGATATCCAGCTGATGCAAGATTGTTTAACCAAAGCCGCATCCCAGGGAAACGCCATATTATTTTCAAATCCCAGCATCAGGACATAACATCCTTTCATCACTACGTTTGATAGTTGGTTGGTGAATGGCATGGTCTTGGGCAGTAGCTCAATTGCCTGATGAGAGGGAATAGCCAAAATAACCCAATCAAAGTGCTCTGATAATTTATCTTGATCGGTTTGAAGCTGCCATTGATTGTTTATCCTGTGTAGATTTGTAATTTTTTTTTCCAGGTAAACATTAAAATTTTTAGCAATATGTTTTGGTAATGTATTCATTCGATAATCAGCAACATAATGTGGAATATGTTGGTTCCATTGGCGAGATAAGGTTACGGTGCGTTTTTCTATTTCAACAAAACGCGCGTCCCAGCGTCTAACAATGCCTTCGCGATAAAGGGGTTCAATAAAACGGTGAAAAACAGGATTTTTTACTGTAAAGTACTGTGCGCCATGATCAAATTCAAACACGCCTGCATATCGTGTTGCGATACGGCCGCCCACGCCACGTGCTTTTTCAAAAAAAGTGATGTCGCACGTTTTTTCAAGCCCTGTAGCAGCTGCTAATCCTGAAATTCCTGTACCGATTATAGCAATTTTCTTTTTTTGAACCATACTCTGCATCTTGCTGTTTAAAAGATACCAAGCATAAACCAATTTATGCTGAATAACCAAGTATCAAATCATATTCACTGTGATTTATTTAACAGACTATTTTTATAACTGAAAAGAGCATAAATCACCATACCAACAGCAAACCAAACTAAAAATCTCATCAGAGTCAGCACAGGTAAATGAGCAATCAGATACACACAACAGATGATTCCCATTAACGGCACATAAGGGAAAAAAGCCACTTTAAAAGACTGAGATAATGTTGGTTTAGAGTAACGCAGAATTAAAACACCAGCACACACCATAGTAAACGCGACTAATGTTCCAATATTAACAAGCTCGGCTAGTGTTGTGATGGGAACGAATGCCGCGGTTGAGCCGATAATTAAGGCACAAAGGATGAGAATACGAACGGGTGTTTTTGTTTTTTGATTCAAAACAGAAAAGTAAGATGGCAATAAACCATCCCGAGCCATCGCGTAAAATATTCGACTTAAACCATAAAATAAAACCAAAATAACAGTCGTAAGGCCCGCAAGTGCTCCTACGCCAATGATTCCAGCAACTATTTTGTAGCCAATCATGATTAAAGCTTGACTGAGAGGGGATGCGACATTCAATGTCTTGTATGAAACGATACCGGTTAGTAATCCTGAGACCAACATGTAAAGAACCGTTGAAATCAATAGTGACCCAACAATACCAATCGGTAAGTTACGTTGGGGATTAATGACTTCTTCAGCTGCCGTGGATACGGCATCAAAGCCAATATAAGCGAAAAAAATTAGCGATGCGCCTTTCATGACACCTTCCCAACCAAAGGGTAAAAAGGGTACCCAGTTTTTGGTATCAACATGCGTTGATGCAACAAGTATAAATAAAAATATAATTAGTAATTTGATCCCAACGATAAGATTGTTCATGCGTGTGCTCGACTTTACACCCCAAATGGACAAAGCAGTTAATAATGTAATGATTATGACTGGAAGCAGGTTGATTAATCCCCCTTGAGTGGGAGGCTGAAGGATAGAATTCGGAATATGTATGGTCATAGACAATAACAAGTCGTTAAAGTAGCTTCCCCATCCAACAGCAACAGCCGCGATTGATATCGAGTATTCCAGTAATAAATCCCAACCAATAATCCATGCAATCACTTCGCCAAAGCCAACGAATGCATAACCATAGGCACTCCCACAGCCACCAATACAAGTCGCAAGCTCAGCGTAACAAAGTGCTGAAAAAAAACAGGCAAGACCTGCAATAAGGTATGAAAATATAATAGCGGGGCCTGTGTGAGTGGCTGCAACGACACCGGTAATGACAAAAATACCGGCACCTATAATGGCGCCTACGCCCAGACAGGTGAGATCTATCGCGGTTAAACAGCGAGTTAACTGTTTAGGTTCACTTTCGTTAGTTGACATCTCTTTTTTTCGAAACACATCCATGGTGCCTCTCTATTGATTGTTAGTTTATATCATCTTTTTTAGCTTTTTTGTGCTGATATGGCAAGCATTTTATTGTATTTGACAGAATGAAGCGGATTGCAGATTCGTAAACTGAAATTTAGCCTAACTGATATAAAATATAATTGCTTTTTTTTTGTAGTTAGCTTAATGATTACTATATTGTCATTGTAAAAAGGGCTGCCTATGTTTTTATATGACATTTTTTTAGAGTTAGACTCGTTTTTTAATTCAGACATAGATAATACGTTGCCCTACGTTTTAACCGACTGTTTGTTAACTCGGGTAAATGTTGATATGGCGCTTGAGCAAAAAGCGTTTGTTCGACACAGTCGACTGATTGGACTTCAGTATGATGCTTCAAAAGTGGCAGCGTATAAAGCGTTTCTTCAGAGTTGTGATCGAGGGCTTGGTCGTTTAGACGAAACGCCATTATTAAACGCAATAATGAATGGACTAGCCGATGAAGTGTTCCCCAATCATCATGAGACTTGCGATAAGTTAACGCGGCTTTTTTTTGAACTCATTCGATATCAGCACGATTTACTGAGTATCATACCTTTAGGTCGAACGCTTATCAGTAGCCCCAGCGCTTTTGCTGCTTTTTTAAGAAGTTTGGTCTGGCGTGGTGTTTCAAATAGTCAGATACTGTCTTCTCATTTATTACAAGATTTTTTTCTATATTACATGAGTTCGTTAGGTAGGGCAGATAATGCTATTGTAGAGCTTTACCAAATCTTAGAGACCTTCTCAGACATGAGCACACTTTGTGAATTAGCTCAACAGGTTTGTTGTAATGAACCGGGCTTTTCGTCTTATTCACTGGATGGTCAATCGCATGAAGCAGGTAGTCTTACCACATATGTTCATGATGCGAAGGCTATTTGTTTTACTCCGGATAAAACAAATTTAGGGAATTTACATGTATTGTTTGGTGTTGATTTTCTTGAGCGTGCACTGTATCAGCGAGATATTTATGTCGATAATTTAGTGTGGCACGACACACTGACAAACTTATTTAACCAGAAGAATACGGTGAATCTTCAGCTTCCTGAACTTCTAAATCGTATTTACGAAAATACGCTTGTAAAACAATACCTGGCCAATTTATTAAGCCACCAAACAGTTAATCAGTTGCATCAACGTCATGTTGTAGGCATTTTGAGTTTGATTTCGTATCGTCCTGGTTTGATTGATGACATCAAATCAGAAGAAATGCAGAATTATCTTAGTTGTCTTCGTGAAAAATCATCTTCTGATTTGACGCTGATTTCAAACTTGTGCGCGCTGTTAAATGCTGTATCACATCGCCAGGATATGAGCGAACAGCTCGTATTTGATGCGTTATTGGAGTCTGTTTTGAGTGTTCCCAGTGTATTTGATGATCCACTGATGATGGGTAGATTACGTAAATTTTCTAGTGTAAAAGACAGTTTGACACGAAAAGCCCGCCTTCTGGAAACACGGCTTGAAGCGACTATCAACTTACAAACCGAAGCCCGTATTGATGATTTGGATTTCATCAGCATTGATGATGTGTGGCGAGAGGTGTCAAGTCAAATTCAACATCTTCAAAAGATTAGTTATTTCAAAACCAGTTGTCCTTCAGATAAGTATAAACTTTATACACGTATTGCATTGTCTTTTTTCAATAAAAAAGATAACGAATTTAATCTAAATTCTTTTTCGGCGGCATTAGGTATAAAGCCTGTTTTTGATGAGCATGATATTTCCTTATACGAGCGCCTTATTCTTGAATTACTTGCCTGTATTGATGATGAACAATTAAGACGAACGTGTATTGAGATATTGGATCGACATGTCGTGCGTCCATGGCGAACATATACGTATAACAATACGTGTTTGTTTGAGCAAGCGGTACTCGCAGGTCACACTGATTTGATAAAATGGCTTGAAACTGAAAATATTAAACCCAGATCATATAGCTATTTGATGATTACTGCCGCCCAGATGGGTCAATGGACAAGTGTAGTTTATTTGTATACATTCAACTCGGTTCATAAATCCACAAGAAATATACTGCTTCACCTGGCAGTCATGCAAGGAGCTTTGTGTCATGTGCCGGTTTTATGGTCGGGTGAGTTTTATTTACCGACGTTAAAGGCAATTGAACAGGCGTATAAATATGCAGTTCAACACAATGACATTGAAAGTATTCGTTGTCTTAATGCGTGTCCAAGACTACCAAGCAGGGTCTTCATGACGGCATTACTCGAACAAGCTACTCGATTTGAGTATTTTGAGATTGCTAATTTAATTCAACAACAGACATTAAGTAACAATGTTAGGCCGATTTTGTCATGTTTAGAGCCTAAAAAAATAATGGGTTCGGTTGGTTTTTTTTCTACATCACCTCGTTTTACAGCCCCCATTTCTCAGTTAGAAAAAAAAGATACTAACTACATTAGCACGTCTTCAGCGGTTCCGCGTTGATAGGTTAGTTTATCGACGCGCAGATATATCATGTTTTCATCCGGTGATATAACCGCTTCGTTAACACCGCTAAGTTGTCGAAGTCTATCGATAACCTGTTGTTTGTTTTTATCTACCCCCGTGTATGGAATGAGTAAAGTTAATTGATAGACGTCCGGTTGCATAAATAGCGCAACAAAAAACCAAATAAGGGCGATAACACTATTGGTAATGAAAATACTTTCATTACCCATTGTTTGATAAAGAATTCCAGCCATTAACCCCCCTACAAAAATACCAAGAAACTGACTACTTGAATAAACACCCATAGCGGTTCCTTTTGTTTCAATAGGCGATTGTCTTGAAATGAGCGATGGTAAATTGGCTTCTAAAAAATTGAAAGCGAGGAAATATAGAAACATTAATACGCAAATGGCATACCAGTTTTCACAGTAAAAAGCCAAAACAAACTGCGAGATACCCGTTAAAACGACCGCAGATACAAAAACTGATTTAATGTGTCGTTTTTTTTCTGCAAAAATAATAAACGGAAGCATCATGACAAAAGCACCCACCATCAAGGGAAGGTAGAAGTGCCACTGATGAGTTAAATGTCCTAATTTAATTTGTTTTTGGAGTAAAAGTGGTATAGAAAAAAAAGTAGACGTTAGAATAAGATGTTGACAGAAAATACCGATATTCAGACGTTGCAAATGATGGTTGGTAAGCACGGGTTTTAAACGTGCCAGTTTTACAGTGCTATCCAGATGAAACGGTTCTTTTTTAGGCGTTGGAATCACGGTATATAGCATAATCAGGCCAATCACCGCCATCAGTGTGGTTAAACAAAAAATGCCAGAAAGACCAAAATGATGCGTTATCGCAGGACTGATTACCATGGCCAGACTAAACGATAAGCCGATAGTTATCCCAATAACAGCCATCGCTTTGGTTCGCTCATCGTCAGGTGTTAGATCAGCGAGTAATGTAATCAAGACACTGCCTATTGCGCCGGTGCCCTGGATGATACGTGCAATAATTATGCCATAAATCGAGTCGGTATAAGCACCTAACAAGCTACCGAGTGCAAATAATACAAGTCCCATTGTGATGATGGGTTTTCTTCCAAAGCGATCGGACAACATCCCAAATGGAATTTGCAAGAGTCCTTGGCTTAATCCATAGCTCCCCAGTGCCACACCGATTAACATGGCGTTCGCATCATTTAATAACGGTGCATAAATCGTGAAAACGGGAATTAACATGAATAATCCCAGCATGCGAAAAGAAAAAATAGTCGCAATAGGGAAAACACGATTTAGCCAGGTTTTTTTCATCGGATTAAATCTTCTTAAGTTAAGATAATATACCGATGGTACGAAGAACCGGTGTTTGAAACAAGCTTTTCAATCTAAAAATCAGGATTCATTGACAGCCCAGTTGAATAAATGTAATTTCTTTTTTTTGTTTGGATTTAACAGAATGACTATGACTTTAGCGAATAAAACGGCTTTGATTACCGGTGGCGCGCGTGGGATTGGTAAGGCTTGTGCATTAAAATTGGCAAATGCGGGTTGTGATATAGCTATTGTTTATTACAACAGTTCTGATGAAGCGGCGTTGCTTGTGAATGAAATTGAAGCTTTGGGTCGTCGTGCTATCACGATTCAAGCCAATGTTGCCGATCACCAGTCCGTGAAAGACTTGTTTATTGAATTTAAAAAGCATTTTGATACACTTGATTTTTTAATCAGTAATGCAGCGAGCGGGGTTTTGAAACCCGCGAGCAAGATGTCAACAAAGCACTGGCGCTGGTGCATGGAAACAAACGCACTTGCATTAAACCATTTGGTTAGCGAAGGTCGTGAAATGATGCCACGAGGCAGCCGCGTGATTGCCTTGTCTAGTTTGGGCGCTCAGCGTGCTATTCCTAATTATGCATTTATCGGGGCTTCGAAAGCAGCTCTCGAAGCGATGGTGCGTTCTTTAAGTTTGGAGTTGGCTGAATTCGGTATCAGTGCTAATACGGTTTCAGCAGGGGTTGTTGATACTGATGCATTAAAACATTTTCCCAACCGTCAGCAATTGCTTGATGAGTATCAGGAAACCTCACTTGCTGGACGCCCCCTATTGCCTTCTGATGTCGCGAATGCGATTTACTTGTTATGTTTGCCCGAAGCGGAAATGATTAAAGGTCATACCTTGTTCGTTGATGCAGGGTATAGTGTGGTCGGCTAATCGTGCAAATTTGGATCGATGGTGATGCGTGCCCTAAACCGATTAAAGACATTTTATTTCGCACAGCGATTCGCACCAAAACGATCATGATTATCGTATCTAACCATGCATTGAATACCCCACCTTCGGCTTACATCAAACGAAATCAAGTTGGAGCAGGGTTTGATATGGCAGATAAACATATTGTTGAAAATATGCAAGTGGGCGATTTGGTCATTACCGCCGATATCCCACTTGCTGATGAAGTGGTCTCTAATGGTGGTCTTGCATTGAACCCGCGAGGTGAGCTCTATAGTGTCAATAATATTAAACAGCTTTTAGCTCAGCGTAATTTAAACGAAACGTTGCGGGGTGGTGGCATGCAAAGTGGAGGACCAGCCAAATTCGGGCAGAAAGATATTATGCGTTTTGCCAATAAATTGGATGCGCTTTTAGCACAACAAAAAAAATGAGCATGGAATTAGAAATAAATTGTATGCTATTATCGATGGCATTTTGAATCGTAAGGGTGTGACATGAATATAGAGAGCGTGTATCCTAAAGTCAGGGAAATTATCGCGGATGTGTTGGTTATTGATGAAAATGATATTTCGTTAAATAGCCGTTTAATTGTTGATTTGTAATCTGCACTAATCTAAAGG
>JAJZSG010000048.1 GCA_021849905.1 Pseudomonadota bacterium | reverse complement strand
AGGCAAAGAGAAGTCGTGGCGTGTGAGCCTGTACCAAAGGCGAGCCCCGGGTCAAGAATCAGGTTGACGGCCGTTTCATCTGGTGGTGTGAGCCAGGATGGGCATACCCATAGACGCTTACCAAATTGTTGCGGTTTAAATTGATCAAGGCAGGTACGCTCCCACTCCTGTTCAACGACATTTTCCAGTGCATAACGGTGATGTGGAAATGCTGCTGACACAAGTGCTAAAGCTACGTGTGCGTCATTATCTTCTGCATAGAGCGCGTGAACAACCACATGCGGCCAAAGTGGCGCGGCCCCCGGAGCCGGTTCAAGAATAGGGTCATCATATTGGTCGGTTAGGGTAATGGATAGCGCACCGGTTTCATCGAGACAATCGGTGACTAAATCCACGTCATCACGATGACAGTGTTCAATATTTAATTGCATCATGGGACTAATCCTTCAGCATCTTTTCAAGGTAATGGATATTCGTGCCGCCCTCGATAAACGCCTTGTCCCGTAAAATACGTTGATGCAGCTCGATATTAGTTTTGATGCCATCAATGATGATTTCATCCAGCGCATTACGCATTCTGGCGCAGGCCTCTTCCCGAGTTTTACCATAACTGATGAGCTTACCGATCATCGAATCATAATTGGGTGGAACGGTGTAGCTGCTATACACATGTGAGTCAAAGCGGATTCCAGGACCACCCGGGGTATGAAGCAGGCGTATTTTGCCGGGGCAGGGCATGAATGTTTTCGGGTCTTCTGCATTAATTCGGCATTCAATGGCATGACCACGTAATTCAATATCATCCTGGTTTAGGGTTAAGGGGATATCGCCTGCAATTTTGATTTGTTCTTTGATGAGATCAACCCCGGTTATCATTTCTGTGACGGGATGCTCAACTTGAATACGGGTATTCATTTCGATAAAGTAAAAACAACCATCCTGGTATAAAAACTCAAATGTTCCCGCACCCCTGTATTGAATTTCTTTGCACGCATTGACCACGCATTTACCCATTTTTTGGCGTAATTTGGGTGTTAATCCAACCGCTGGCGCTTCTTCAATGACCTTTTGATGACGACGTTGCATGGAGCAATCGCGTTCGCCTAAATGGATGGCATGCCCCTTCCCATCCCCTAAGACTTGAAATTCGATGTGACGTGGATTTTCAAGAAACTTTTCCATGTAAACAATGGGATTATTAAAGGCTGCTTTGGCTTCACTTCGAGTCAGCGCGATGGCATTGAGTAAATTGCCTTCACTGTGAACAACCCGCATACCACGACCGCCTCCACCACCGGCTGCTTTGATAATCACTGGGTACCCAATGCTGCGCCCTAATGATAAATTAAGCATATCATCTTCTGATAAGGGGCCATCAGAGCCGGGAACACAAGGCACACCTGCTTTTTTCATGGCAGCAATGGCTGAAATTTTATCCCCCATCATGCGGATGGTGTCCCCCCTGGGCCCGATAAAGCGAAAACCACTTTGTTCTACAATATCTGCAAAATCCGCATTTTCAGCTAAAAAACCATAGCCTGGGTGAATGGCAACGGCATCGGTAATTTCTGCAGCTGAAATAATGGCCGGAATATTTAAATAACTTTTTTGTGATGCAGCAGGACCTATGCATACGGTTTCATCAGCAAGACGGACGTGTAACAAATCTTTGTCCACATCAGAGTGCACGGCAACAGTTTGAATGTCTAATTCTTTGCAAGCGCGTAAAATGCGCAAAGCAATTTCGCCACGGTTGGCAATTACGATTTTACTTAACATGCAATCATCTCGTCTTTATTCGATAACAAATAGGGGTTGGTCGTATTCAACAGGTTCGCCGTTGGCAACTAGTAATTCTTTTACGATACCGGCTCTGTCAGATTCAACTTCGTTGAACATTTTCATGGCTTCGATAATGCATAACGTATCGCCTACGTTAACGGTTTGGCCTATGCTTACAAACGCCGGCATATCGGGGGACGGTGATGTGTACATAGTCCCGACCATAGGCGAGCGTACTTTGTGTCCTGAAGCTGCAATAGGTTCGTCAATTTTGGTGTCTAAAGGCTGAGTGGTTGGTAACACTTGGATATGCGTTTGAGGTTGATGGTGGTGTGTGTGTTGTGCGACCGATTTATCAGACGTATGGGTATGTCTGCTTAAGCGCAATGATTCTTCACCTTCTTTGATTTCAATTTCTGAAATATCTGTTTCCTCAAGAAGTTCAATTAGTTTTCTGATTTTACGAATGTCCATCGATAATAACTCTCTATTTACGTTAATTTTTTGATAATAGCGTCTAATGCCAACATATAACCTTCAGTACCTAACCCACTGATAACACCTTTGGCAATATCAGAAAACCAGGAATGATGACGAAACGACTCTCGTGTGTAAATATTGCTAAGGTGCACTTCGATAAAGGGAATGTCAACAGCCAATATGGCATCACGCAAGGCAATACTTGTGTGTGTAAAGGCTGCTGGATTTACAATCAGATAATCTATTTTATCGGTTAATGCTTGATGTATGGCGTCGATTAATATTCCCTCATGATTGCTTTGCATCGTGATTAATTTAATCTTTGCAGCGCAAGCACGCTGCTCCAATGCGTTATCAAGCTGTGCCAACGACGAATCACCGTAAATTGACGGTTGACGAAGCCCCAGCAAGTTTAGATTAGGTCCATGTAAAACAAGAACTTTTTTCATTAAAGTTTCATAATAGTACAATATTTCAGCGATTTTGCCTGACTTCTGTGAAAATGTCTACATCAGTAAGGTTAATGGCCAGGGTTAATGGTATGAATCCCCCACTTTTGTTGAATGAGCGAAACAATTCCATTCTGACTCAACTTGAAGCCTATTTAAATGGCGGAGCCCATACCGTAGGACACGCGACTTTTAATTCAACGGAATAAAAAACTGTGCAATATCTTCATCACTGAGGCCAACACCGACTGTTGTTTTATTAGACAGTATGCCATCAAATAGCGCTTTTTTCTTGTCTTGTATGGACAAAATGGCTTCTTCAACCGTGCCTACAGTAATCAGTTTATAAACAAAAACCGGGTTTTCCTGGCCAATACGATGACTTCTATCCGTTGCTTGGTCTTGTACAGCAGGATTCCACCACGGGTCATATAAAATCACCGTGTCCGCACGTGTTAAGTTTAACCCGGTTCCGCCTGCTTTTAAACTGATTAAAAAAATAGGGGCTTCACCATCTTGAAACCGTTTGACCAGTGCTTGTCTGTTTTGGGTTTGGCCGGTTAACTTTAAATAGCTAAAGTGTCTCGCATGAAGTTGTTCTTCGATTAAGGCTAGCATGGATGTAAATTGTGAAAAAACCAGAACAGAGCGTCCTTCTTCCATAAGGTTATCCAATAATGCCATCAAAGTATCGAGTTTGGCGGAGTTGCCATAGGCCATGGAGGCTTCAGGCATGGATAATAGTCTTGGATCACAACAGGTTTGCCTCAGTTTAAGTAATGCATCAAGTAGCACAATTTGGCTTTTACCAATCCCCTGTTTTGCGATAGCGTCACGGACTTTCTTCTCCATGGTCATGCGTATGGCTTCATACAAATCACGCTGCGTACCGCTTAATTCTATCATCTGCGTCATTTCGGTCTTTGGTGGTAATTCTTGTGCAACCTGGTTTTTTGTGCGTCTTAACATAAAGGGTTTTACGCGCAGGGCTAGCAATGTGCGACGTTCGCTATCGTTTTGTTTTTCGATGGGTATACGAAAAAACTGTCGAAATTGTTTCGCATCGCCTAATAAACCGGGCATTAAAAAGTGAAATAAAGACCATAGTTCGCCTAAATGATTTTCTACAGGCGTGCCGGTTAGACAGAGTCGATGACGCGCTTTTAACTGTTGAACGATTTGTGTGGTTTTGGTTCTTGAGTTTTTGATAAACTGGGCTTCATCAAGAATGAGGTAGTAAAATTCGTAGCTTAAAAAACGTAACTTATCGCGTTGAATCAATCCGTATGTTGATACGATTAAATCGTATTGGTCAAAATCATCCTGATGACGCTCCGTCCCATGAAAAATCAGTACCCGAAGACTGGGTGTGAAACGGCGAGCTTCATCAAACCAATTTCCCATTAAACTCGTGGGTGCAATAATCAAACTGGCTTTTGTTAGTCGTCCTTGCTCTTTCTCATGTTGAAGATGCGCAAGCGTTTGTATGGTTTTGCCCAAGCCCATGTCATCCGCTAACACACCAGAAAATTGATTAGCACGTAAAAATTGCAACCAGTTTAATCCATCGTGTTGGTAGTCTCTTAAGGATGTGTTTAATCCGTTGGGGATATCAATTTTAGGTAAGGTTGTTAAGGTTGTTAATCGTTGTAATTGCACACGCAAATCATCCGTGCCACGCCAGCGTCCGGCGGTAGCAGCAACGGCTTGTTCGGCTTCTTGCATGAGTAACAGATGATAGCGTTGTAGCTTTAAATCCTGATCGTTAATTTCACCTCGCAGGCTATATTGCAACAACAAGCGCAATAAGGGTTTGATTCGCTGTAGTTCGATTTGTAATATTTTGCCCTTTGAGAGGGGGAGCCTGACGAGCATGGAATTGGGCAGCCCATCTAACGTGGCACTATCCCAGCGGTTAATCAGCTCCGCAACCAAGGGCACAATGCTGACATTTTCGCCATCAATCATGATTCCTAGTTGATAGGCAAAAAAATCATGACCACGTTCGTGTAGGTCGGAATACCAAACCAGATCATCCGCATTGTATATTTCGTCTTGTATGAGTTTTGTGGCTGAAGAACGCCATTCATCAGCATAGTCTTGATTTTTTTGATAAGCCTGTTGTGGAATATCAGTAATATTTTCTCGAGCTTGTAATGCCAGTAAGCAGGCAACGGCGTGTTTGCAGCTAGTGGTTGATGTGCAATTGCATCGAGATGCGCTTGCGGGCCAGGATTTTAAATCAATATGCACGTCGTAAATTTGGTTTTCGCTGCCTTTAACTCGGCCCCTTAATAATCCATCACTCAGACGAATGTTAAGCACGTGCCCGTGATCGGCATAATATTGCCCACGTGTGAGAGCCGTAGCTGGAAACACATCAACCATCCGCAACAGCGCAGTTTTTAACATATGATCAGGCCAAAGCATTTATTTTAACTAAAATAATGCGTTTGGGGTAAATTAATTTTATTCGGGCGTATAATCAGATTTTAGGCTTTGGTTTATAAGCCTTGAGCGCCGCACCTAAAAGCCTGCGCTCTGCAGCTTGTCCGCGGAGTCTAGAGTCTACGCCAGAACTGGATCCCGCGAACAAGTCGCGGGGCGTAGTGACCGGAATGGCGCTCAAGGCTCTTTTATATGAGATAAAAAGATGAAAAAAAAATTAACACTCTTAATGGCTCAGATCAACCCGATTGTAGGCGCCATCGAAGCCAATACTCAACAAATCATCGATATTGTTCTGAATAACCAAACTGCTCATGACATCATCCTATTTCCCGAGCTAACCCTAACAGGCTATCCAACAGAAGATTTACTGCTTCGGTCAGAATTGTTTACACGGGTTGAATGCGCACTTGATGCAATTAAACGTGTCGTTAGCAATTGTCACGTTATTATCGGCTATCCAATGCGTGAAGATAATCGCATTTATAACGTTGCGGGTATTTTTTATGACGGTAGTCTGATTGATGTTTATCGTAAGCAGCATCTTCCAAACTATGGTGTTTTTGATGAAAAACGTTATTTCACCCCAGGGCCTTCAATACCCTGTGTTATAAACGTTAACGATTATGTCGTTGGGTTGTGTATTTGTGAAGACATATGGCAACCAGGGCCTGTGGAGCAGCTTGCAGAATTGGGTGTTGAGCTGTTGCTTTGCATGAATGCATCACCGTTTGATGACGAGAAATATCCACGCCGTGAGCATTTATTATGTTCTCATGCACAACGGGGCTTGATAGTAGTGTATGTGAATCAAGTTGGTGGGCAAGATGAATTGGTTTTTGATGGTCAATCCATGGTCTTGGATAATCAAGGGCGTGTTTGTGCACGTGCACCGGCATTTGAAACGGATTTACAAACGATATCCTTATCGAATCAAACGGTACAAGGGGATATCACACCCTTATTGAATGACGATGCTTTAATTTATCAGGCTTTAGTTTGTGGTTTACGGGATTATGTGAACAAAAATCATTTTCCAAGTGTCTTGTTAGGTCTATCAGGTGGTATTGATTCAGCGCTTACGCTTGCCATTGCCGTTGATGCACTGGGTCCTTCACGTGTGCATGTACTGATGTTGCCCTCTCGTTTTACAGCCGATATGAGCTTGGATGATGCTAGCCAACAAGCGCAATTTTTGAATAGTGAGTATGCCAGTCTTTCGATTGAGCCGATTTTTGAAAGCTGTCTTGCTACATTGTCCGTACTATTTTCAACTGAAAAGCCAGATTTGATGCAAGAAAATTTGCAGGCGCGAATTCGCGGAGTCCTTCTGATGGCTGTTTCAAATAAGCAAGGCCATCTACTTCTAACAACTGGTAATAAAAGTGAAATGGCAGTAGGCTACTCAACGTTGTATGGGGATATGAACGGGGGGTTTTCTGTATTGAAAGATGTTTTAAAAACTCGCGTTTACGCACTGGCCCGTTATCGAAACAGTATTCATTCGGTGATTCCTATGCGTGTTATTGAGCGGCCACCCAGTGCGGAGTTAGCTGAAAATCAAACCGACCAGGATAGTTTGCCAGATTACACGATTCTTGATGGCATTATCTGTGCCTATATGAATGAAGGCTTAAGCGTGAGTGAAATCGTCGCGCGTGGATATGGGACAGACGATGTTGTCAAAACAGTTAACTTGATTAAACGCAATGAATATAAACGCCGTCAGGCAGCTCCAGGTGTTAAAATCACAACATGCGCCTTTGGGCGCGACTGGCGCTATCCTATGACATCAAAGTTTTAGAGGCGAGCTCCAGATACGTTTTGTGCAATAACGATAGACGTTTTTTAAGTTCAGTCAAGTTGCCGTCGTTAACCAAAATATCATCACTAATGGCACGCCTGGCTTGTTCGTGAATGAGCGAGGTGTCTATCATTGCAGAAGCCGCATCGTTTGTGCACTGATCTCGGGCCATTAGGCGTTTGATTTGACTATCCCTACTTGCTGTGACCAGAAGTACGCGATTTAAATAAGGATAGGTTAACCTATCTGTTAGCAAAGGGATTTCAATCATGCAATAGGGTGTTTTGCATTGGGTTATCTCATTTTGAATCCGTTCACGAATTAAGGGATGCAGTAGTCCTTCAAGCCATAATCGTTCAGTTGGACTTTGCACAATCAACTCACGTAAATAACGGCGATTAAGCTCACCTTGGCTGTTTAATACAGACGAGCCAACGTGGCGAATAATTTCTTTAAAAACCGGTGTATCGGGTTTAGTTAATGTTTTCGCGATGTCATCTGCATTGACAACGTCGATGTTTAGCGTTTTGAAATAAGCAGCGATGGTTGATTTGCCACTGGCTATGGTTCCTGTTAAACCGATGTAATAGGTCATGTTGGTGGCCATGGATTTCGGTTTTTACAGGTGAGTAAATTAACATAGCAGGTTTCGGGTAGTTGGCTATTTTCTTTACATTTGGCCTTGGCAGCAAAAACGGCATCATCTTGCTGTGTAAAGGGGCCACTGCTCCATGAAGTGGCCGAACTATCGAATGCGGTACATTGCCATGCAGCCCTTGTGCTGAGCCCATGGATAAACGATTCGCACGTGTCGTCATTGAAACGGCAGCTTGCGGGTTTTTGACTTTGTTTTTTGCAGGCATCGAAGGCTTTATTGGCGGCTGGAGGTTGGTAGAGGTTTTTTTCTGTCCATTGGTTGTTATCATCGTCAATGACGGTGCATTGCCAGTAATTAGACTCATCAGCCCATATAGAATTTACACACAACAGCATAAAAGCGTAAAACGTAATATTTTTGATGTGACCCATTATGGGTTATCCTTTGATTTCAGAAAATAGTAGCATACGTTTGTTAAGAAAACACAGGGTTCCGATCGTCTATTCTGTCTAGTAATTATTACGGTAATTAGGTATTCTAAAACTTAAGATACGCGCTTAATCAAATGATACAACAAAAAGGTGCGGCTCTCACATAGACAAACGAAATATGCGTAGGTTGGGCCTCGGCCCAACATGTAGTTAACAGAACAAGACAAGTACACATTAATTTGTCATAACGAGCCTGGTTATTGTTGGGCCAAGGCCCAACCTACAGCATTTTTCTGCCTATAAGGGAGTTGCACCTCAACAGAACTTGGTTTATTTATGAAGACGTACCTAACTCATGGGGGAATACGATAGTATGGATTTGTTAAACACAAGACAAAACCCATGTCTTGGACGTCTCTTCGAATGCTCGGTTGACCAATATCCGGATAACATTGCGATCGAATGTGGTGATGAAGTTTTAACTTACCAAGCATTGGATTTACGAGCTAATCAACTTGCGCATTATCTGATGAGTCAGGGTGTTGATGAATCTGTGCGGGTTGGGATACTGCTCGAGCGCTCAATTGAGAGCTACATTGCTATTCTTGCGATATTAAAAACAGGGGCTGCTTATATTCCCATTGACATTGAATACCCTGATGAGCGCATTAATCATATTTTAAACGATTATCCACTGCATGCGGTGATAACCTCATCATCACAGTTAACTCGTCTTGCGATCCAGTTTCCTTTAACCATCGTCATCAACGAGCTTAGTCAGGTATTAGCTCAGCAAGACTGTCGTCGTCCGCACGTTAATCTGATGGATAGCGAGCGTTTATGTTATGTGATTTACACATCAGGGACATCAGGTAAGCCTAAAGGTGTTGAAATTACCCATCGTAGTGTTTGTCATTATGTAACAACGGCCAGTGCATTGTATGAAATGACGCCGCGCGATAAAGTCTATCAAGGGTTTTCTTTAGCCTTTGATGCGTCTATCGAAGAGTTATGGATGGCCTTTGCTAATGGCGCTACGCTTATTGCTTGCACGTCAAAAGATATTCGCTCAGGCCTTGGACTGGTTGATTTTTTAAATAAAAATTGTGTTACGGTTTTTTCAACCGTACCGACTTTGTTAGCCAGTCTTGAAGATGACCCGTTGTCAAGTTTACGATTACTGATTTTAGGCGGAGAAGCCTGCCTTCCCGGTTTAGTCAAACGCTTTAGTCGACCCAATTTACGATTGATGAACACCTATGGCCCGACAGAAGCCACGGTTATTGCAACTTGTACTGAGTGTTCTCCTGATAAAGCCATTACCATTGGTAAGCCCTTGCCTGGCTATAACATTCTTATTCTCGATGAACAGTTGCAACCCGTTGTTGACGGTCAATCCGGCGAGCTGTGTATTGGGGGTGTGGGACTGGCCCGAGGTTATGTGAATCGTCCGGAGATGACAGCAGAAAAATTTATAACTTATCCAAAAGATAGCGAGTCTCGTTTTTATCGAACAGGGGACTTGGCTGCTTTCAATGCCGATGGTGATTTGGTGTTTATGGGGCGGGTTGACGACCAAGTTAAGATTCGAGGTTTCCGGGTTGAGTTAGGTGAAATTGAATCGGTCATGATGGATTATGCCCCCATTCAGGGTGCTGTGGTATCTTTGTATCAGGATACCGATAGGCCTATTTTGGCGGCTTTTATCTTGTCAGATAAAAATAAGCCGTTTGATTTAGCGCAGTTAAAATCATTTTTGCGTCAACAATTACCTGCCTACATGATGCCGGATGTTTTTGAATGCTTGGATGAATTTCCGTTGTTATCCAGTGGCAAGGTTGACCGAAAAGCCTTGCCGAAACCGAGCATGTTTCATCATCATATCGACTATAATCCTCCTGAAACTCAATTAGAAAAAGACATTGCGGCCGTTTTTGAAACGGTTTTACAGGTTTCCTCAATCTCTATTACAGCGGATTTTTTTTATGACCTAGGCGGTCATTCTTTATTGGCTGCAAAAGTGATTTCAACCTTGCGTCAGATTGATATTCTGAAGTCTATGTCTATTTTGGATTTATATAACAATCCCTCGATTAAGCAGTTAGCTGATAAATTTACAAAAAATACTGCTGAGCGCGCGCCTAAAACTGCGCCAAAAAACAAATATCATGTATCGGGTTTGAATTATTTTTTGTGTGGTGTGGGGCAGTTATTTGGTTGTTTATTTCAATATGCTATTCAAGTGTGGCAGTTGTTGTTGATTGTGTTGTGCTATAAATCGTTTAACTATGATAACAATGGTTTTTCAATAGCATCTGTGATGATGTCATTGGGTCTTTTTTTCGGTTTACCCATTGCCACCATGTTGCTCACTGTTGCTTTAAAGTGGATCTTACTGGGTCGTGTGAAGCCGGGGCACTATAAACTCTGGGGGTGGTTTTATTTACGATGGTGGTTTATTGATCGTTTAACGCATTTTGTTTTTTCACCAAAGCTTTTAAAGGGCACCGTATTAATCAATATTTACTATCGATTAATGGGCGCTAAAATTGGTGTAAATTGCTATATAGGCACAAACAGTATCGCATCTTTTGATAATTTAACAATTAGGGATAACACGTCTGTCGGTTATGACGTTCGTTTATTGGGTTATCAGGTTGACGATGGTTGGTTGAAAATTGGGACTATTACAATCGGTCAAGATTGTTTTATTGGCGCGAGAAGTTTCATTGCTCCGAATACGGTTATTCATGATGGTGCTGTGCTGGATAGCTTGACTATGCTGTCTACAGACACTATTGTTCCTAGTAACACGTTCTTCCATGGTTCACCAGCTCGTCAAGGTGATTTACCGCAAGGTCATATTACTAAGCAAGTTTACTCACGACATGAGACGATAACTTCTTATGAAACGGTTTATTTTGGTTTTTTGTATTATTTAAGTTTGTTGTTTGTTAATGCGCTGCATTATTTATCCTACGTTCCAGGGTTTATTCTAATTGCTTATATTATTAGCGAAACACAGACCTTTTCATCAATTTTGTTTGCAGCACCTTTAGGCGCTATTGTTTCGATGGGTCTTTATTATCTTAGTATTATTGTGTTAAAAAAAATCTTTATCAATCAAACGGCTTCAGGATTATACGCGCTTAATAGCTTTTATTATCTTCGACATGTTGTCTTGATGAAATTATTGGATATGCCTGAAGTTGGTGTTTTAGCGGATAGTTTATATTTCCCTTTCTTACTGCGTCTTATGGGTTCAAAATTAGGTAAACGTGTTGAAATCGGAGAGACACCTTCGATTATTCCAGGTTTAGTGAGTATAGGTGAAGAGGCATTTATGGCAAGTAGCGTTGCTATGGCCTGGCCCAGCATTTATCAAGGGATGGTTCAATTTGAGTCTTTACAAATAGGTAAACGAACATTTGTAGGTAATTTAGGGTTTTTACCGTTGGGAGCGCAGCTTGGAGATTCCGTTTTATTAGGATGCTTGACAAGTCCGCCATTGCGAAGCGATGTCGTTGAAAATCACACCGCTTGGCTAGGATCTCCTGCAATATTTTTACCAAAAAGAGAGTTATTTACCGGATATACGGATAAAGATACCTTGAATCCACCCAAAAAATTATTTTTTGCACGTTTAGCAATAGAGTTTATTCGAGTCATATTGCCAACAGCGTTAATGTTGATTGGATTATTTAGTCTTTTGCAAGTAATAGATTATCTAACTTGTCATGTCTCCCTCGTTGATACCCTGTTTGTTTTACCTTTTATCGAAGTCGGGATTGTCTTAGCACTGGTTGCGAGTTTAATTTTATTTAAATGGATTGTACTTGGGCGATTAAAACCGACAGTTAAGCCTTTATGGAATATATTGATTCGAAAAATTGACTTAATTGAATATTCATGGAGTTATTTTATTACACCGAACTTATCAGAAGTAATATTGGGTACCCCATTTATATCAATATTACTTCGATGTTTGGGTGCTTCCATTGGGAAAAAAAATTATATTGGCACAGAAGGGTTTGCTGAATTTGATCTTATTTCAATTGGCAGTCATGTTTGTATAAACCCAGAGACGCTAATCGATACCCATTTATACGAAGACCGCATTTTCAAACTCTCAACCATCGATATTCATGATGGCTGTAACGTGGGCGCAGGTTCCGTCGTGCTTTACGATACCGTGATGGAAGAAAATTCGTCACTTGGTGATTTGTCCTTGTTAATGAAAGGGGAGCGATTGCTGGCTAATACTCGTTGGCAGGGCGTGCCTGCGCAATCATACGTACTTGTTGAGCCTAAAGTTGATTTATCTGCCATCAGTGATGTTGAACCCTTAGCTTACGCCAATGAGGTGATTACATAATATCGGTCTTGAAACCTTGATATCAACGAGATAGGGTGTTATAGGTTAATCTAGTTGTATTTTATTTCGTATGCGGTGTATTTAGACAAGGAGAGTAGTATGAGTAAAATAAAGACGTTTTGTTTAGGCCTTAGTGCAATTTTATGGGTAAGCGTTTAATAAACCCCATCTTTTAATCCCCCACCCCAACCCGGATACTCCCAAGCATTGAATCAGAAAGGCGTATTTGATGAGTTCCGAAAAC
>JAJZSG010000047.1 GCA_021849905.1 Pseudomonadota bacterium | reverse complement strand
TTCCGATCTATTGCAAGTGTAATTGCATTATTGATGTTGTCTTTGCATACATGGATAGGTATTTGGACTGTAACGACTGATTATCTGAATTGTACTGTTCTTAGACTAACGATTCAGGTTCTAGTTTTCTTGTTGCTGCTTGCTCAGTTTTTGTGGGGTTTAACGATTGTTTGGGGGCAATAAAATGGCTGTGGCACTTAACAAATTTGATGCTATTATTATTGGTGCAGGTGGTGCTGGGATGCGTGCTGCTCTTCAATTGGGCAATGCAGGTCTTAAAGTAGCTATGTTATCAAAAGTTTTTCCTACTCGATCGCATACTGTTTCTGCTCAAGGCGGCATTACAGTGTCTTTGGGTAATGCTGATCAAGATGGCGATGACTGGCGATGGCATATGTACGATACGGTAAAAGGCGCTGATTATATCGGTGATCAAGACTGTATTGAGTATTTATGCAAAACAGGTCCAGAAGTCGTATACGAGCTTGAACATATGGGTTTGCCTTTTTCTCGAATGGATAATGGTAAGATTTATCAGCGCCAATTTGGTGGACAGTCTAAGAACTTTGGTGGTGAGCAAGCGGCTAGAACAGCAGCTGCTGCGGATAGAACGGGGCACGCATTATTGCATACGTTATATCAACAAAATTTAAAGGCGAAAACACATATATTCAGTGAATGGTTAGCACTTGATTTTGTCAAGGATGCGCATGGTCGTATTGCAGGTGTAACGGCCCTTTGTATTGAAACAGGTGAGGTTGTTTTTTTTCAGTCACGTATTTGTATTTTGGCAACAGGTGGCGCAGGGCGTATATTTCAATCAACAACCAATGCTCATATTAACACTGGTGATGGTTTTGGTATGGCTTTACGTGCGGGTCTGCCTCTGCAGGACATGGAAATGTGGCAGTTTCATCCGACTGGAATTGCAGGCGCTGGTTCTTTAGTTACAGAAGGTTGTCGAGGTGAAGGTGGCTATCTAATTAATAAAGATGGTGAACGTTTTATGGAACGTTATGCGCCTCATGTTAAAGATCTTGCTTCACGGGATGTTGTTGCACGTGCAATCGCTCTGGAACTGAGGGCTGGAAAGGGATTTGATCCTAAAGGTATTGATCATGTGAAATTGAAATTAGATCATCTTGGTTCTGATTTAATTAAGGCTCGTTTGCCTGGTATCCGTGAGTTATCGATGATGTTTGCTGGTGTTGATCCTATCCTTGAGGCCATCCCGGTTGTTCCAACTTGTCATTATGTTATGGGTGGAATACCAGTCAACATTCATGGGCAGGTCATAACTAAGAAGCATGGTGAAGAACATCTCGTTGAAGGCCTATACGCTGTTGGCGAATGTGCTTGTGTTTCGGTTCATGGAGCAAATCGCTTAGGTGGTAATTCGTTACTGGATCTCGTTGTGTTTGGGCGTGCTGCCGGTTTGCATGTTGAATCGTTATGGCAATCAAATCATTTGCCTGATGTACCTAACATCACAGAAGATGATATTAATGCATCACTCGAACGTTTTAATCGATGGCAAAATTCAAAAGATGGTGAAAATCCTGCCACTATTCGTGATGATATGCAGCGCGTCATGCAAGAAGATTTTGGTGTGTTTCGTTCAGGCGATATTATGCAGGAAGGACTAAATCGTTTGGCATCACTTCGTGAGCGTCTTCAAAATGCCAGCTTAGGCGATAAAAGTGAAGTATTTAATACAGAGCGAGTGATAGCGCTTGAGTTGGATAATCTCATGAGTACGGCTTACGCTACAGCGCATGCGGCAATTGCTCGTACAGAAAGTCGAGGCGCGCATAGTCGAGAAGATTACCCTAAGCGAGATGATGAAAATTGGATCAAACATACGCTTTATTTTGAGCAAGACGGTTCTATTGATTATCGTCCTGTGAATGTGCTGCCTAAATACATCGAGCCATTCGAGCCAAAAGAACGCGTTTACTAGAGAGGATATAATATGACTGATATCAGAACGCTGAATCTGTCCATTTACCGATATAATCCAGGTGTTAACGACACCCCTTTTATGCAGGATTATCAAATAGATATTCCCGCTAAAAGTGATCCTATGTTGTTGACCTTGCTTGAGCGACTAAAAATAGAGCAGGATTCAACCATTTCTTACCGACGATCCTGTCGCGAGGGTGTTTGTGGTTCGGATGGTATGAATATTAACGGAACGAATGGATTGGCTTGTATTACTAAATTGTCTAGCCTGAAGTCTGATAAAATTGTTATTCGCCCATTACCCGGATTTCCAATTGTTCGTGATTTAGTCGTGGATATGTCTCAATTTTATCAGCAATATGAACGCATAGAGCCTTACTTGCAAAATGATGCTGTAGCACCTGCAGGGGAACGTTTGCAATCGCCAGAAGAACGTGCACAGCTTGATGGTTTGTATGAATGTATTTTGTGTGCTTGTTGTACCAGTTCATGCCCATCATTCTGGTGGAACCCCGATAAGTTTGTTGGTCCTGCTGGATTGCTGCAAGCAAGACGTTTTTTGGCTGACAGTCGAGATACGGCTAAGCAGCATCGTTTAGATAAGCTACAGGATCCGTTTAGCGTATTTAGATGTCGAACAATTATGAATTGTACTACGGTTTGCCCGAAAGGACTCAATCCAAGCCACGCAATTAGTGAAATACGAAAACAGATGTTGAATTTGGAAACATGATTAAAGCGTTGTAGCTTTTGGAGAAATGAGTAATGAGCAGCAGTAATCTACAAAACGAGTGGTCGAAAGCTTACCTTTCGGGTGGTAGCATGGCCTACGTAGATGGTTTATATGAAGATTTTTTGATTGATCCAATGTCTGTTCCGGATGATTGGAGAGGCGTTTTTAATGCTTTACCTAGTGTTAATGGGGAATTAAGGGATACTTCGCATCGGGATATTCGTAATTATCTTCTTGAAAATGTTGATAAGAAGGCATTACAAGCAATTAGCACAGATGATAGGCAGGCTCGCGTCAACGACCTAATCGCAGCCTACCGAACTCATGGTCATCAGGAAGCCAAGCTCGATCCCTTGGAAATGCATGAGAGAACACCTGTAGCAAGTCTTGATTTAGCCTATCATCAGCTTTCTGATGCAGACTTAAAACATGTTTTTTCTGTAGACAGGACATTGTCTGAAAAAGCGATTTCTTTAGCTGAAATACAGCATATTTTGAATGAAACCTATAGCAAAAGTATTGGTATCGAGTACATGCATATTGCCAATATTGCTGAAACTGAATGGCTAAAATCGCGCTTTGAGTCGTCAAAAGGACAGCTGTCTTTCAGTTCAGATCATCGAATGCGTATTCTTAACGAGCTGATTGCTGCTGATGGACTGGAACGTTATTTGGGTACCCGATATGTCGGTCAAAAACGATTTTCTTTAGAGGGTGGCGATTCTCTTATCCCTATGCTTAAGGAAATTATTCGTAAAGGTTGTGATGATGGTGTTAAAGAGATTGTTGTGGGTATGGCTCATAGGGGTCGCCTTAATGTTCTAGTCAACGTTTTAGGTAAAGAGCCGAATGATCTCTTTAACGAGTTCGAAGGCAAAGTGAATTCAGAGCGCACAGGCGATGTAAAATATCATCTGGGTTTCTCGTCAAATATACAATCAGAAAATGGGAATATTATCCATGTAGCACTGGCATTTAATCCTTCTCATTTAGAAATCATAGGCCCAGTTATTGAAGGTTCGGCGCGTTCTCGATTGCGTAGACATGATGATCTTAATAACAAAGATACTGTCGTTCCTATTATCATTCATGGTGATGCCGCTTTTGCCGGTCAAGGCGTTGTGATGGAAACCTTTAATTTTTCACAAGCCCGAGGATATTGTACTGGCGGCACGGTACATATTGTTATCAATAACCAAATCGGTTTTACAACAAGTAATCCCTTGGATGCTCGCTCCACTCTTTATTGTACCGATGTGGCAAAGATGGTCCAGGCTCCTGTGATTCATGTTAATGGTGACGATCCTGAAGCTGTAATTTTTGCTACCCGTATTGCTTTTGAGTTTCGCATGAAATTTAAGCGAGATGTGGTTCTGGATTTGGTGTGTTACCGTCGTCAAGGGCATAATGAAGCGGATGAGCCGTCCGTCACTCAGCCGCTCATGTACCAAAAAATTAAAACAATGCGTCCATTACGTGAGATATATGCTGATAAATTGATTGCTGCTGGTATCACAACACAAAAATATGTTGATGACCTGATGGAAGCCTATCGCGACAAGTTAGACAAAGGTGAAGTGATCGTTCCAACGATTCAAGGCTCATATAATGGGCGAGTTGCTACAGATTGGACACCTTATATCAACGCTCAGTGGCAAGATAATGTGAGTACGGTTGTTAGCGAGAAAACCATTAATACACTTTCGCGTCAGTTGCTTAGTTTGCCTCAAGGATTCTCTCTACACCCCGTTGTTAAACGTTTACTGGATGAGCGTGAAAAAATGACGGCTGGTGAGATTCCTATGAATTGGGGATATGCCGAAACCATGGCTTATGCGACGCTTTTGCATGAAGGACATGAAGTACGTTTATCGGGACAAGACTGTGGTCGTGGGACCTTTGCACATCGTCATGCGGTTTTACATGATCAAAAAACAGGTGATACTCATGTGCCTTTGGAAAGTCTTGCGTCTAACTCCATGAAACCTTTTTCCGTTATCGATTCTGTCTTATCTGAAGAAGCGGTACTTGCATTTGAATATGGTTATGCGACCTCTGAGCCAACAGCTCTAGTTTTGTGGGAGGCGCAGTTTGGTGACTTTGCAAATGGCGCTCAAGTCGTCATTGACCAATTTATCAGTTCAGGTGAGCAAAAATGGGGGCGCCTGTGTGGTTTGGTGATGTTGTTGCCTCACGGGTATGAAGGCCAGGGTCCTGAGCATTCTTCAGCACGTCTCGAGCGTTACATGCAGCTGTGCGCTCAGCAAAATATTCAGGTTTGTACACCAACGACGCCTGCACAAATGTTTCATCTACTTCGTCGTCAAGTGTTAAGAAATTTCCGAAAACCGCTTATTGTCATGACGCCAAAGAGTTTGCTTCGTCATAAGCTTGCCGTGTCAACCATGGATGATCTAACGACAGGTGAGTTTCAAACAATAATTCCGGAAATTGATGCGCTTAATAAAGTAGATGTTACGCGAGTGGTCTTGTGTTGTGGAAAAGTGTATTACGAGCTTTTACAGAAGCGTCGTGAGGATAATCTGATACATGTTGCTATTGTTCGTATAGAGCAACTCTATCCTTTTCCAAAACAAACTCTTATTAGTTTGCTTGAAAACTATACAAATGTATCTGATGTTATCTGGTGTCAAGAAGAGCCTCAAAATCAAGGTGTCTGGTTTTCTTCTCAGCATAATATTGAAAATTGTTTGCAAAAAGGGCAGATTTTGTCTTATGCCGGTCGTGGTTTTGCTGCAGCCCCCGCTGGAGGGAGTGCTTACCTGCATGTGGAGCAACAGTTGAATTTGGTTAAAGATGCGTTGGGCGTTAAATGAGCATCATGAATTGCTTGTTAGGTAAATATTTAATGAACACATATTAAGGTATTAATCATGTTAATTGAAGTTAAAGTACCCGCTTTGCCTGAGTCAGTTGCTGATGCCACAATAGCAACATGGCATAAAAAAATTGGTGATAAAGTCACTCGTGATGAGAATATCGTTGATTTAGAGACGGATAAAGTTGTGCTTGAAGTTCCGGCCCCTGCCGATGGAATACTGGAAGAGATTTTATTTCAAGACGGTTCAACAGTGACTTCAGGCCAATTGTTAGCGCGCCTTAATACGGAAGGGTCTGTATCCGCTTCAGATGATAATAGCAGCAATGGGTCAGTTACTTTGGATGATAAATCAACAAGCCCTGCTGTAAGACGGATGATGTCTGAACATGATTTGCAACCCAATCAGATTATTGGAACTGGTAAAGACGCGCGTATCACCAAAGAGGATGTGGTTGCTTTTGTAGAGGCAAGCCGTCTTAAAGCGACAGCTGCATCAGTTACTTCAAGTCAGTCAGCTTCACAAGCCCCTTTGGTCAACTTAAGCGCTCGTGAAGAGCGTCGAGTTCCTATGACAAGATTACGAGCCAAAGTTGCTGAGCGTTTATTGCAAGCTCAACATAATGCCGCGATGTTGACGACGTTTAACGAAGTTAATCTTAAAGCAGTGATGGATTTACGTGCTCAATATAAAGATACATTTGAGCGCAAACATGGCGTTAAGCTAGGCTTTATGTCATTTTTTACCAAAGCCGTTGTTGAATCACTGAAACGTTTTCCAGCAGTGAATGCGTCTATCGATGGACAGGATATCATCTATCACGGCTATTACGACATTGGTATTGCGGTTTCTACGGAACGAGGTCTTGTTGTTCCTGTTGTTCGTGATGCTGATAAACTGAGTATGGCTAGTATTGAACAAAGCATCAGTGACTCTGCAGCACGCGCACGTCTTGGAAAATTGTCTATTGAAGAAATGCAAGGTGGGACATTTACTATTACCAATGGTGGTGTGTTTGGCTCTTTATTAGCAACGCCTATTATTAATCCACCACAAACTGGCATATTAGGAATGCACAAAATTGAAGACAGACCCATTGCTGAAAATGGACAAGTTGTTATTCGCCCGATGATGTATCTGGCATTGTCTTATGATCATCGTTTGATTGATGGCAAAGAGTCTGTTCAATTTTTAGTTAGTGTTAAAGAGCTTTTGGAAGATCCATCTCGTTTATTACTTAACGTCTAGGCAGGATACACACAATGAATTTACATGAATATCAAGCAAAACAACTATTTGCAAGTTATGGTTTACCTGTCCCACGCGGTGAAGTTGCCTATAACGTTGAAGATGCCCTGCAAGTTGCATCCCAGTTACCGACGCTCCGATGGGTCGTTAAGGCTCAAGTCCACGCTGGTGGTCGAGGAAAGGCGGGTGGTGTTAAGCTAGTTTCAACCAAAGACGAATTAGTTGAATACACCAAATCAATATTAGGAACGCGTTTGGTGACTTATCAAACCGATGCTAAAGGCCAGCCAGTTAATGCGGTACTTGTTGAAGAAACCAGTGATATCGTACGGGAATTATATTTAGGTGCTGTTGTTGACAGAGCCCGACGTCGGGTTGTTTTTATGGCATCCACTGAAGGTGGTGTTGAAATTGAAAAAGTGGCAGAAAAAACTCCAGAAAAAATATTTACGGTTTCTTTAGATCCAATGACGGGTATTATGCCGTTTCAGTGCCGTGAAGTTGCTTTTAAATTAGGCTTAACAGATAGTCAGATTACCCAATTCACAACATTGATGACGGGTCTGGGTAAAATGTTTGTTGAATGTGATCTGAGTTTGTTAGAAATTAATCCGTTGGTCGTGACTAAAACAGGGCAGCTCGTTTGTTTGGATGGTAAAGTGACCATTGATGACAATGCACTATTTCGACATCCAAAATTAAAAGCATTGCGTGACACATCACAAGAAGATGAGCGAGAAAATCGTGCCCATGACTGGGAATTAAACTATATTCCTTTGGACGGTGAAATTGGTTGCATGGTGAATGGTGCCGGTCTTGCAATGGCGACGATGGACGTTATCAAGCTATACGGTGGCGATCCTGCTAACTTCCTTGATGTGGGCGGTGGAGCGACTAAAGAGCGTGTTTCTGAAGCGTTTAAAATTATTTTGTCTGATGAAAAAGTTAAAGGTATTTTGGTTAATATCTTCGGTGGTATTGTACGTTGTGACTTAATAGCGGAAGGTATTTTGGCTGCGGTCCAGGAAGTAAAGCTGACCATTCCTGTTGTTGTTCGTCTTGAAGGTAATAATGCATCTTTGGGAGCAGACATTCTCAACAAAAGTGACTTAAACGTTATTGCTGCAGGCAGTCTGACCGATGCGGCTAAAAAAATTGTTGCGGCTATTGCCTAAATATGTGCCATTAACCCTGGCACGAATTGCCATGATTTAAGACACTTTAACGTCTATATAGAGGCTTAAAATGAGTATTTTAGTAAATAAAGAAACCAAAGTGATTTGCCAAGGTTTTACCGGTAAACAAGGGACCTTCCATACAGAGCAAGCTGTGAGTTACGGCACTCGAATGGTCGGAGGTGTTACGCCTGGAAAAGGTGGTCAATTGCATTTGAATTTACCCGTATTTAATACCGTTCGTGATGCGGTAGATGAGACGGGCGCTGATGCGACAGTTATCTATGTTCCGGCACCTTTTTGCAAGGATTCTATTATCGAAGCGGCTGAAGCCGGCATTAAACTGATTGTGTGTATCACAGAAGGCATACCGGTCCTTGATATGCTTCAAGTCAAGTTATATCTGGAAAATAATACGCATAGTCGTTTAATTGGTCCCAATTGCCCTGGTGTGATTACCCCTGGCGAATGTAAAATCGGTATTATGCCAGGCTTTATTCATATGCCTGGTAAGGTCGGTATTGTGTCCCGCTCAGGCACGCTGACCTATGAAGCGGTTAAACAAATGACGGATAAAGGTTTTGGTCAAAGTACATGCGTTGGCATTGGTGGTGATCCTATTCCAGGTACAACATTTATTGATGTATTGGCCATGTTTGAGAAAGATGAGCAAACACAAGCGATTATTATGGTTGGTGAAATTGGGGGGTCTGCCGAAGAGGAAGCTGCAGATTATATTAAATCTCATGTAACCAAACCGGTTGTGTCTTACATTGCAGGTGTTACCGCTCCTGCTGGAAAGCGCATGGGACATGCTGGTGCGATTATTTCTGGTGGTAAAGGAACAGCCGCGGATAAATTTGCAGCACTTCAGGCTGCAGGCGTTAAAACTGTTAAATCACCTGCTGAACTGGGTGATGCCGTTGCTGAAATAACTGGTTGGTAATAAGGCGTCATGGACCATTTGACTCAATTATCAGATATTCGTCGTGAATACGGCGCCTTATGTTTAAACGAAGAAAATGTGTTGGATTGCCCTGTCCAACAATTTGAGCTTTGGTTTTCTGAAGAGTTGAGTCAAAAAAAAGATGATCCTAATGCAATGGTGCTATCAACAGTCGATAATCAAGGCCATCCTGATTCAAGGGTGGTTTTGTTAAAAGCTATTGATGAGGGCACTTTTGTTTTTTACACTAATTATCAAAGCACCAAATCCATTCATATCGGTAATAATCCATTTGTTGCATTAAATTTTTATTGGCCAACCCTGGCTCGTCAAGTACGAATTCGTGGTCGTGCTGCTCGTATTAGTGAGGCCCAATCAGACGCTTACTTTTTATCCAGGCCTAAGCTCAGTCAAGTGAGTGCTATCGTTTCACCCCAGAGTCGAGTACTTGGTAGTCGTGCTGATCTTGAAACGCATTTAAGTGAATTTATTGCTGACGCTAAACAATTTGTTAGACCCGCTTATTGGGGGGGGTACGCTGTTATGCCCACCGAGTTTGAGTTTTGGCAGGGCAGGGATAATCGCATGCATGACCGCATTCGCTATTATCGTCATGAAGAACATTGGCTGCACCAACGACTTGCACCTTAAGTTGTTTTTTACGTTAAATTTAATTAAAAATCAATTTTTGCAAGAGGCGTAAGAATGTTACTACAATATCTGTTTTTGTCGTCGCGATTAAAAACCTGCCTTCATCTGGATTTTTCTTTTGGATAGAAGCCAAAGTATGTCGCTTAATCATCGTCTGGATCTGCTTAAATCGTCCGTTATTCATACGATTGATGAATTACCTAATCAAACCCGCGTCTCTGTTTATTATTATAACGATACAACAACGACTTTGTTTGTTAACAAGTCTGTGTCAGAAATTACACTTGATGATAGAAACAGCATATTGAATATGACGGCATCAAGAGGCACCAATAGTTCTGTTGCAATCAGAACGCTGGTTCAAGATTTACGTTCAAGGGGGGGATTAAATGAATCTATTTTTGACCATGTCACGATTGCTTGGTTGACCGATGGTGATGAGAGACAAGTCAGGACCTCTGATCATTTAGTTGCATTATTTCAACAAAATTATTGTTTGATTATGCCCAGATTAATCCCCGTTATAATTGGTCATGAAACACGCCCTTTAATGACTAGCATATCGCTTGATGAGCGGTTTCAGTCGCAGACTTTGATACGCATTAACTTACCCGATGAAATAAATAAATTATTTAATCTGTTGGCGCGTAATCTTGAAATTATCAGAAGCAAGGCTATTTTGGTGACGGAATCGGCTGGTAAAATAATGTTTTATGATTTAGGCTTTCTCAAATCGAGTGAAACAAAACACTTGTTGATTGAAATCCCAAAACCGCCGCTTGGATCTGGTCAAATGAGATGGCGATTATTATACGGTGAGCGAACATTTGAGTTCGAAGATGACTTACCTCTTGGCTTTGACTGTCAGAATAATTTGATGTTAGTGAATTATTTTAAACAATTACAATCAACCATACAGACTAATCCCCTTGTGATTCATGAAAATAGGGTTCGTGCTTTTAAGTTGATTCCGCCAACTATTCTTGATTTGAAGTTACAATCGTTTAGGAATGCGTTTAAGCCGTTTAAAACCGCGCAGCCTTTGCTTGAAGATGATTTAATCGATGCTGTTAGCCAACCGTCTTGGTCCTTTGCCAACGCGTTATCCAGTTCATCAGATATAAGAAAGCAAATACAGCAGCAGCATTTGCAAAAAAATAACCTATTGTCTTCACAGATTATTTTTGATGATGAAGAAAATATAGATATTTTGTCAACGTTGTCTTATTTGATGAATGATTTTATTTCTACCAAGCTTGAGCATTCACTGTTAGAGATTCGTGAAGTTGGGTTTTATAAGCCAACCTTGGCGTTCAGAATTCAATTAATTTGCAAGCACCCTGATTTGTCTATTACGGATTTTTTAGAATCATTTTATACATTGTTTAAAATTAATCGGATGCATGTTGAATGGGAGCGGCAATTGCGTCCAATGTCTGCAACCATCAAAATCACAGACCCGCTTGTCATTATCAACCTGTTTCAGGTTCTAGGATATGAAAGCCTTTTGAATAATCACAGCCATTGTTTGGCCTCTCAAGTTGATTTATTACAAATCTTGATGACAAAGACGATGGATAGTATGGTGAATACACAATCGGCAACGTATCTTTTTGAAAACATTGAGTTTGATTTCTTAGGGAATTTAACTGCAATTGTTTTAGATCCTAATGGTAATCGTTATCAAATCAAAAGTACCGATGAATTGCTGGGTTCTTTTAAAAAATATTGTGGATTAGAGTTGTCCCCGCATTTTGTTGAGTTAATTCGACGACAAGTTATCGTGAATGCCGTCAGGTATGCCAAATATTTAGGTTCGTCTTACATAGACAATACGCCGTTGATTTTTGCTGAAAATCAATTGGTCGATGTGAAGATTTGTGAAAATAAAAAACAGTTTTCAGCGGATTTGAAACGACGAGCAGCCCATATTGAACCATTGAACAGTTATGAGCGACGTTTTTTTCAGAAACGGCTAGCAATAGATTTAGGTGATACTTTTTTAGTTGATTGGTGTTTATATAATAGCCGTCATCACCTATTGATTTCCTGCCCACCCAGTCGGGGTGAATGGACATCAGATGATGTGACTAGATTAGCGGCGGTATTAGATGAACACCATTTATTAACCCAAGTCGAAATTGACCGTTTATCTTTAGATAAATTAGTAGGTACTCCTCAACCGGCCTATTGTAGTATTCCTGAAGAAATCGAGACCATTCTGTCTTGCAAGATACTGTTTACTTTGCCTGATGGTATGCCACGAATTACACCAACAGGCAATAGTTATGATTTAATGGCGATAACACAACATTTAGAGTTTCATAAAACCGACCCCATATCAAGAAACAGGCTTAATCATTCGCAATTAAGAGAAAATCACTTGGCTTATCATTTGATTCAATATTACACCCGTCTGACCTCGTTGCCACGAGCTTATGTGTTTGATCCAGATGTGTACCCGCCTGATTTATTAATCAATCCATTAACCGGTGCTTTTTACGATGATCCTATCGTGAATGCCTTGGGTGAGACCGTTAATGGACCAATCGATTTAGTTTATCCAAAGGCTTATTCAAATCGTTGTATTGCCGAGTTGACTGATTATTACCATACTGTCTTAAATAGTCGCGATACACCCTTGCGTCGACAAGGACTGCGTGCAACCGTTGGTGCAAATATCAGCGTATTATGCCCAGGTGCAGGGGCTTTATCTGAACAAACGGCTCAAAATGAAACAACGCTTTCAGTACCTTACGTTGAATATGATGTCTTGACCGAAACATTAATTATTTACTTTTTATCTCAAGATTATGCAAGACGTTTTGAATTGGGTTTAAAGCGTTGGTACGGTCATGATGATGGTTTTAAATTCGTCGCAGATCAAATTACTCGCTTGAATACTCAAAGCAGGAAGAGGGTTCGTAGTATCGACGGGGATTATGAGGCGTTAATTTTTCATTCTGTGGTGATGATTAAAGGAGCGGATGCGATTAACGTTTTATTTAAGCATTTGTGTGCATTTTCACAAGGTGAGTTAACCAATCTGAAAAAAAT
>JAJZSG010000046.1 GCA_021849905.1 Pseudomonadota bacterium | reverse complement strand
TTGTATTTGGTAATTTATCTTTTACAAGCCTATACATCCGGTACTCACTGTCTTCGTCGAGAGATGCGGTGGCTTCATCTAAAAATAACCAATCCGGTTGTTTGAGAAGTGCGCGTGCAAAGGACAACCGCTGTTGTTGTCCCAGCGATAAACGTTTGGACCAAGCTGCTTTAGTGTTTAAAGCACCGATATACTTATCGAAATCACCCACCTCTCGCAATACCGCTTCACATTGCTCAGTCGTATACGTATCAGCTGACTCAGGATATGCTAAAACGGCTTTAAGACTATCGTTAGGTAGTGAAGGTCTTTGCGGTAAAAAACACAATCGTTTATTGTTTGTTATTAACACATCTCCAGAACCATATTTCCAGGTTCCGGCCATCACTTTGAAAAGCGTGCTTTTTCCCAAACCTGAGGGACCTTTAATTAACGTATTTTCACCAGAGCGAAGTGTTAAGTTTAATTGTCGCATCATAAATTGACTGCTGGTTGGATAGGCTATATCAAGATTACGAATACTTAACTCATCTGAATCCGTATTCTGAATAGCAATTAATTTTGATGTTGTCGTCAAACCATTTTCACTCATGCTGTTACGCAACTCGACTATACGTTTTGCACTTACACTGTATTGTGCAAAATCTTCATATGAATTAGTAAACCAGTCAAGAGATGATTGGATTTGAGAAAACGCATATCCGATTGCCATGAACTCGCCGAAACTAATCCCTCCGGAAAAATAAACCGGTGCCGCCAGAATATAAGGCGTTAATTCAGACATTTGCTCATAAAAAGAATAAAAAGCATTTAAATTAATTCTGACACCAAGAATTCGATATGAATTCTCGTTTAAAGCACGAAGATTGTTATTTAATGATTGTTGATAGTATTCTTCTCCATGGTCTTGAGCAATACTTTCAGCATGATGGCCTAAATAGTCTATGTTTTCACGAAAATCAGCCTCTAAGTTTTGTTTTTCATTATTAAGCGGCGCTAATAGATGACCTACTAAATGGATTAAACCTGCAGCAACTGCAGAATACAAAATAGCAATCCATACTAAGTATCCGGGAATAGTTATACCAGCAATCGTGATTGCGCCACCGATTACCCAAAGTTGCCCCAGAAAACTAAGAGCTGTCAACACAGATTTTAAAAGCCGAATGCCTAATGATACTGTTTTTTCTACGAAAGAAACCACTTCTTCTTGAATACGCTGCGCGGGGTTTTCAATCTCTGACGCGTGGCGCTCTAGATCCAGATAATTATTTCCCTCTTCTGAGGTATATTTGACAATTAGTTTCGCTGTTAACCAGTTTCGCCATCGAATGGTGAGCACACCAACAAGATAATCATTTAAGATACTTAAACCGATATAACTTGCCGTTAAAATAACGAACGTCTGAATACTTGCCATATAAAGCGGCATATTCATGTCAGACAGTGCAGCCCAAAAGACGACAGACCACGACGCAAATTGAGCCGCTACAAACACGACACCCAGAACAGACAATATCGCGCAAAAAAGTAGCAATAAAGCAATATATCTATCTTCAGAATCAATAAAATAGTCTTTTAGAAGTTTAATTACCACGTTAATACTCTCAATCATTCGATTAAATTTCGATAATTATTCATCTAAAAAATCGATAAATAACCGCCCTGTTTTAAATAAAAGCCATTGTTGATCAACGATAAATCAAAGTAAAGTTGTATGATGGGTGACAATCACAATCAACATGCACTATACGAAGTCATCCACTAGGAACTATTGACCATTCATCTTCCGAAGCTCTACGTCCCGCGGACAAGCCCTGAGAAGTCGGGTTCTAATTTGTCAATAGACCCTAGTATTTTAGACTTTTATTTGCAAATATGATTAGTGTTCAACTGATTTAATGCCTTTAAATTAGGTGTTGCAATTAATAGAAAGCGCATGTTTAAACAAAACACTAACCGCGAGGCTAAAAAATGGATTTTAAAAAGCGGAAAATTAAATTTCTACGTTGGTTTAAATCAAGCAGTCTTTATCTATTTCAAATCATCTGGACCATAATAGTCTATTCAAACAGCCACTACGTTCAACAAACAAATTATCAAATTCCTATGTCTATTTTATTTCTTAGCGGATTTCTTTCATTCTCAATCGTTATTTTACTTCTCTATAAGTGGCAATTCATTGAAAAAGAAAATAAATTGCTTTCAGCAAACATGATCAAGACAACACTATTAAATTCTACACTAGAAGGGATTATTGGTATCAATACAAATTTAGAAGTGTATTTCATGAATAACTCAGCAGAAATACTACTTGATTTTAAGTTCAATACCCCTCTTCTTTCTCTTGAAGAGCTGATGACAACATCTTTAGCATCAAATACAAGCCATATGACGAGCCTTATCAAAGAATCGTTGCGAAGCGATCAATCATATCCGAATAACTCAGCATTCTTTTTTAAAACAAATGGAACCTCATTACCTATCGTTTATTCATCGTCGCCAATTCTTCAAAATAATGAGATCATCGGTGCAATTATCGTATTTTCCGATAACACCGAGCGTTTAGCCAATGATGAAAAATTAAAAAGTCTCGCGCTTTATGACACCCTAACTCGCATACCTAACCGGTTTAGCGCAATGTCCCAATTAGAACAGTCTATAGCCCGAGCAGGAAGGCATCAATATCAATTCTCACTATGTTTCATCGATATTAACAAATTTAAATCAATCAATGATCATTATGGGCATCATATTGGGGATAAAGCACTACAACATGTGGCTAATCTGATTTCCAGGATTATCAGAAAAAATGATTTCTTTGGAAGACTGTCAGGCGATGAATTTTGCCTCATTTTAGATAACATTTATCTGAAAAATGACATAGACACCGTATTAAATAAAATATACAACGCACTTAAATTACCGTTGATTATTGAAGGAAACGCGATCATTATTACACTGAGCATTGGTGTTATTACCTACACCAATGAAATTACCCCAGAAGAATTATTAATAAAGGCTGATAATGCGATGTATAAAATGAAAAAAGTTAAACGAAAGAATGCATGTCGACAAGTATAAGTCAGCGACACTACTTTAAAACAGTACCATTTAATAATCATAATTATTGTTTTATCGTATCTTGTCAGAATCGCCGGATAAACTCAGGTTCTCGATTAGATTTTTTATTTATAAACTTTTTTTCTCCATACATGACAAAAAAATCTGTCATGCCCGTGCAGGTGGGCAACCATTTCTGATTTAGCACAGGAGTCAATTAATATAACTCGCTGACACACAATGAAAATCATATAATCTCGATCGCCAAAAGGAGGTTATATGGAATGTATCAGCGAGTTATCGGATAGTTTAAACGTGTATTTTGGCTGTATTAGTCCTGAAAACTTCATCCCCATTCGTTTGAATAGTTATACAATTCAGTTGCTTCTCTTTTTTTACCAAGACATGATAAAATTAATTTTCAAGTATACAAATTAAATTAGCTGCTAATTTAGCTCTCTTCATAGGAACATTTGATGAAACTGGTTGATATTATAAGAACGGCTGCAATCGTTATGTTAGGCAATCAATTATTCAGTTTAAGATTATTCAATACAAGGCCTTTGGGTGATCGTTATAAAAACAAGCTGGATAAAATCGCTTCGTCGCTAGGACAACATTACGATTTAAATGCAGCTAACCTTAATGAGAGCAGTTCAACTTATCATTTTATTCATGAAACGCTTGACACGTCTACGTACCTTCTAGATTCATCAGCAGACAAAGAAAATACAAAAAAAGTTGCTGAGCTATTAAGGATATCAAACCGCATTGATGAATTAAATCGAATGAAATCAGGTGGTTATGCTTTAGATTTTGCAGATGAATTTAAGTCCGAAATTTCATTACCTTCATATACTCGCTCACCATTATTGTCTGCTATTAAAAAAAGACATTTGAATATGGTCAGAGCATACTGCGAAGACAATGATGATCACTCAGATTTTTACGCCTGCGACAGCGAAGGAAATAGCCCTTTACACTTATCATTACTCGTTAACAGTCCTGATATTTTTGATTTTTTACTAAAGACGCAAAAACTATCTATATTGACTCAGAATAATGCAGGAAACAATTTGTTACATTTGAGCATTCAACAAAAAAATAATTTATTATTTCACAAAATATTGGGCTCAATACATTCAGAACAAGAAAAAAACGAACTTGTTTTTGGGAAAAACAAACAAGATATGACACCCCTGATGATGGCTGCTAAGCTGGGTTATAAAGACATGGTTAGTACGTTGTTAAGACTACACAAAAAAGCCAATGACTCTGACGTGGGGCTTGCCCTAAGTTACGCTGAAAAAGGTCTGACTACAGAAAAAAAATCAACCGATAATACTCAGCGTCAAATTGATTATAACTCTGGTTATGACATGAGTTTTAGTCAACATGATTTGACAAGTATAGATTTTAAAACAACCATCTTGATATTAAACCGTCATTTCAATCCCGCTAATGAGACCGAATCTCAGGATATGGGACGGATACCGCAAAATAAAAGAAGAAAACTGTATTAACATTTATTTAATTTAACAAACGAAAAAGGAACCATCGAGAAACATGGTGTCTAAACCCATTAAAATACTAGCCGATGCAACCTTACCCAACCTTGTTGAATTTTTTAATCCACGCTTCGATTTAACACTTTTTCATTCGAAAGAGCATCTAATGGAGTTATTACCCCATAACAAAGTATTGTTATGTCGGTCAACATTAACTGTTAATGAAAGCTTATTGAATCATCATTCGATTGAATGTGTTGCTACTGCCAGTAGTGGAAGCGATCATATTGATAAGGCCTATTTGAATCATCACCATATTACGTGCTTTGATGCCAAGGGTTCAAATGCGCGAGCCGTTGCTGATTATGTGATATCTTCTATTGCAACGCTTAAACAAGCCAATAAAATCACGGGAAACCTTGCTGGTGTTATTGGAGTTGGTGAAGTCGGAACACGTGTTGTATCGAGATTAAAGGCGGCTGAATTTAACGTTATTTGTTACGATCCGATTAAAATGCAACATGATAAGGAGTTTATCTCATGCAAATTAACAGAACTAATGTCATGTAACTTATTATGTATCCACGCTAACCTACATAAAACTCCCCCCTTTTCAAGCTGGGATTTGTTAAACGCCGATTTTCTCGCTCAATTAAACCCTAATGTTACAATCATCAATGCATCTCGTGGCGGCATCGTTAATGAAGACGCATTACTATCCTCAATAAAACCCATAACATATTGCACCGATGTGTACCTTAATGAACCCGATATTAATCCTGAAATTATAAACTTTTCAACACTCTGTACACCACATATCGCAGGACACAGCATTGAAGCAAAACACAATATGGTGGCTTATGTCATTCAAAAGTTACACCGCCATTATGGCCTTGAGGCACCTCCTGTTAAAATATCAATCTCTAAACATGACCTGACAATCACTTACCAAACCGACTGGCAAGCTTATGCATTAGAATTATATAACCCCCTTGGGGACACCAAAATTTTAAAACAAGCTAGCGAAAAAAAAGAGGCTTTTTTAGTACAACGCAACGCACATAAAGATCGGCATGATTTCAATGTTTACAAAATGAAAAACCTTAATCAACAGACAAAACGCGTACTGGATCAATCATAACCGCACATTGCCGACGTATTTTCGTCAAAAAAGGAATAAATCCTAATGAGAGCACAAATGTAATTTGATACAGCCCAACCCAGCCAAACCATGATTGTAAATAAGACGCCATTGGACCTGAAAAAACGCGAGGCAACGTTGAAAACGCAACCAGAATAGAAAATTGCGTAGCAGTAAAACGATTGTCAACTAAACGCATAAACAAGGCAACCAATGCAATTGAGCCCATTCCAGCGGCAAAATTATCACTAACCACAGCTAAAATAAAAACAGTCAAATCATGACCTACTGTTGCAAGCAAAACAAATAATAAATTAGTGATTGCTTGAAGCAAACCAAATCCAATTAAAGCGCGATAAAGTGAACAATATTTCAATATTATACCCGCAAAAATTCCACCGGCCAAAATTGACACCACACCTATTATTTTATTAACATAAGCAATCGTATCTAAAGAAAAATGCAACGCTTGAATCAAAAAAGGCATCATGATGCCACTAGTTGTTGTCGTAAACGCTTCACCCAATTTATAAAAAAACACAAAAAGAAACAAAAAACCAATATGAGGACGAGATAAAAGCTCACGCACTGGTTCAACAAATGAAGCTGAAAACGGACTGTATTGACGTAACGGTTTGGATGGCTCAGGACTTAAATAAATAGCCACAAGACCTGGCAACATAAAAAGTCCCATTAAACGATATGCAAAAGCCCAGCCTGCGAATTGAGCAACAATTAAGGCTAAACCACCCGCAACCAACAATCCCAAACGATATCCTATGACACCTATAGAAGCACCCAAACCATGCTCTCGAAAAGATAGATACTCTATTCTATGTGCATTAATTGCCATGTCTTGTGTAGCTGAACAAAAAGCCAACATAAACGCAAAAAAAGCCATAAGCTTCGGCGAGTCTAAAGGCGAAAGCCAAGCCATCAAATTAAAACCGATTAATAAAAGGACTTGCATTAACCCTATCCAACTGCGTCGTTTACCGAAGGGTAATAAGGTATATCTATCTAAAAAAGGAGACAAAACAGTACAAAACACGTAAGGAAGACCCGCTAAGCTCAACATGCCAGTCATGACAACGGACAATCCGGTATCAGAAAACCATGCTTGAAGCGTACTACTAATTAAAGCAAGAGGTAGACCCGATGAAAAACCTAGAACAAAAACAATTAGTAAACGTTTACTCATAGGTTTTTCTTTCATACGGAGGGACTTAAAAAGAAAATGCGAATTAAAAATGTATGTTGGGCCTAGGCCCAACATTGGCATCGAGTCAAATTCCAAAACTATTGTTGGGCCAAGTCCCAACCTACTATCCAGCTTATAACTTTTTAACCGATATCAAGTGAACATTAAAAATCAATGTTTCATTGGGTCCAATCGGGCCACCAACGCTACGTGCCCCATATGCTAAACTGGACGGCACATAAAGTTCCCATGTTGAACCTGCAGGCATTAGCTGTAAGGCTTCAATCCAACCGGGAATAACCTGTGACACTTTAAATGTTGCCGGTTTCCCAGCTTTCTCTGTACTATCAAACACGGTACCGTCAATCAATTTACCGGTGTATTCAACAGTAACTTCATCGTCTTTTGCTGGTTTCTCACCAGTACCACTGGTTAAGATTTTATATTGTAGACCGCTAGGTAATGTAACAACACCGGATTTCGTTTTATTTTCGGCTAGAAATTTATCGCCTTTTTCTTTGTTTTCAGTCGCTTTTGAATTAAATTGAGCTGCTCGTTTAGCCATCAAATCTTTTTGAAATTTACTCAAGACATCCTTCATTTGTTGCTCAGTTAATAATAATTTTCCACCCGTTAAACCATCCTGAATCCCTTTGGCCATAATGGTCGGATTAATTTGAATATCTTGTTTTTTTAAGTTTTTTCCTAAATCGATGCCAACGCTATAAGACAGTTTGTCAATATCTGTAGTTAAAGCGGGCGCATCAGCTGCATTTGCTGTTGATATTGCCAAACCCATAGCGGCAGCAGCAACCAATTTTATTTTCATAAACAATCCCCTGTTAATCTTTCGATCAGAATAAAATAATTCAAAATAAGTCGTAAGCCACTGACGTTCATTATCTTGTTACACAAGGAAAAACAAGCATAATAAGATTTGAAATTTCAATAAGCCAAAACTATTTTGCCTAAAATCAATTGAAATTACTAGAGTACCGAATGATTTAAATTTATGCAGCAATATTCCATTCGATATGTAAATTAGTAACCATGGCGGTTTTGTTTAAATCATACTTATTTAGTCTTAATCCAGCACACCGAGCACTAGTTATCATTATGACTGTTTCATTTATTATCGGATGAGTATTTCCAAAATTTCGGCATATACACACAACAAATCATCACACCAACAACACAAAAAATACCACCGGATACAATCGCTGTTGTAATCCCAAGACAGGATGCAACAACGCCAGCCCTGGCGTCACCTAATTTAGGCCCCCCTAAATAGCTAATCATCTCAATACCTGCCAAGCGACCACGGAAATCATGAGGAATTGTATTATTCCATAAGCTGCTTCTAAAAATTCCACTGACTGCATCAAATGCACCCGATAAAATAAGAAAAAAAACAGCCATCCAAAGTGTTGACGATAAACCAAATCCAATTATGGTCAATCCCCAAAGACCCGCGGCAATTGAAATTGCTTTTCCGTCCTGTTTAATATTAGCCGTCCAACCACTGAAAAATGAAATCAATAAAGACCCTACAGCCGGGGCTGAATACAAAAAACCCAATGCTTTAACGCCACCAAACGATTGAGCTAAAGCAGGAAATAAAGCATTCGGTATAGCAAAAACCATGGCAATAAAATCAACAAAATAACTTCCCATCAGCTCCTGTTGACTCATGGCAAAATATAATCCTTGTTTTAAAGAATGCATCACAGACGGATGATTCATTCTATTTTGCGGTTGCACATGGTTCATTAAGCTTAAACTGATTAAAGAGATAATAAAGGTTAAAAGATCAACCATGTAAGTTGTCATTATCCCAAAATGGGCAATAAGAAAACCAGCTATAGCGGGTCCTACGATCATGCAAAAGCCAAATTTAAAGCCTGATAGCGTACCAACGACTTTGTAATCAACCGGATTCACTAATTGTTGCGTCATGCTATCAATCGCAGGACGATGTATTCCAACAATCGCGGACATAAGCGTTGCAACAACAAAAATAGCAAATACACTTGGATAAGAAAAAGATGCATTAAAAATAAGCGTCACACACCCTAACATGAGTAAGCATTCACTGATCATCACTAATCTGCGCCGATTATAACGATCGGCGAATACGCCTCCTAATAATGCGGTAATCAAAAGAGGCAGTAATTGCGCTAAACTCAAAAGCCCCACCATCAACGATGATTGCGTCAAATCATAAATTTGATAAGGCAAAACAACACTTGTAATCATGGTTCCAATGAAGGAAAGAAATTGACCACTGTAAAGCAGCGCATAATCACGGTTACGCTTTAGTAATGACACATCAATCAAATGACCCATATCTCTCCTCGACTTAAATGGCCAACTGCACACTGATTAATCAACGTATGTTACGCAGTCGTTAAATTTTAGGCAATACCAAAAAATCGTTTACTGTTTTTTCGAATCGAGACGCGCTAGTATTGAAATTGATTACCACCTTGAATTTATAAAATAATTTTATAGGAGATAAAATGGATAAAATAAAACCGGTTTTTACGGCCAGTGCAACCGCAACTGGCGGTCGAAATGGCCATAGTGAAGCAGAAGATGGTTCAATAAACGTGAATCTGTCTGTTCCAAAAGAAATGGGCGGATTGGGAAAGGCCAATACAACAACCCCAGAACATCTTTTCGCAACTGGTTATGCAGCCTGTTTCGGTGGGGCATTGGATTTTGTTGCTAAACATCATAAAAAAGATGCAACACAAACTAGAGTAACCTGCGATGTATCTATCGGTCCACGGGATGCAGGTGGTTTTGGATTAAAAGTTAAATTTAAGATTAAAAACGATCAACTTTCTCAAACCGATCTTCATATGCTAGTCAAAGAAGCCCATGAAACGATTTGCCCTTATTCTCATGCCACAAGAGAAAATATCGAAATTGACTTTGAGGTGTTTGGCGCACATTAGAATCAAATACTTAAATGGCTGTCCCAAAGCGTCTTGCCATTTAAGTAGCTCACAGGTAGACTCACTAAAATTTGTCAACTCCCGTCCCAGTGGCGCAGCTGGATAGCGCGGCCCCCTCCTAAGGGGCAGGTCGCAGGTTCAAATCCTGCCTGGGACACCAATGAAATCAATAACTTACAATAAAGCTCTTGGCTAATAATCGATTTTCAGGGTGCGAGCAGGGTGCAATTTGAATGTGTTGTCATCGATGATGATATAAAATCATGGCTTATAGTGTAGCAAATGAAAAATTAGATCAGTACGCCTCTTTTAACGTTGTTATCTAAAAGCCAAGGTATACTGAAAATATTCATCACTAGATAATAAAATAGAAACAACCTGCTTTACGGAGACATTAAGCACTAATCCATTAAAACATAGTCAAGCACCTTGCCTATGGATTTAAAGCACCGTTCAAAACTTGAATGAATACCTTACGCACGCTATCCCCATAGCCCAATACTATGTTGACATGTTTACACGTGGTGTATCTTGATGGATGAAAAATTTAAGCGTACGAAAATTCGAGTAATCTATATTTTTTGTTAACTACGTTTTGTGTATCATAATGATTAAATTCATTCACCTTGCTTTGTCTTCACAAGATCTCATTTAACCATCATGACACTTAGGTTTGACCAGCTTTCCTCACAGGCTTGTCCACACAAATTGTGGATAAAACTAATTTTTGCGGTGATGATCTAACCATAAATCCAAATCATCTTTTAAATACCGAATTGATCGGCCAATTTTAATGTATTTAGGCCCTGGAGTGCGATTTGCTAAAACCCCATTCACCCTATCCTGAGAAAGAAAAGAGCGACTCATACAAATATAATTTGCTGCCTCTATTTCTTTCTTTTCCACAACGTCTATCCTCCATATATTAAATTGAAACACATACACACAAACACATGATATACCACCGATATGTATCAATCAATAAAATATACGTATTTACGTATTAATTAGTTCATTATAATTTCTTCGACGGCAAAAACTCTTCGCGTTGCTGAAAATTTATCACTGAATCGTTTAATCCCATCTTCCCGCATCTTAGCAGCAAATTCACTAAAGTATTTTTCCAAATCGTCTCTATTCTTCAGCTGATATTGAATAGTCAACTTCTTTTGAACAGAGGCATCATCAATTTCTGGTTTGAATATACTGGCTTGCATAAACCCCGGAAATTGAAGCATTTCGGTTACATGCTCTTTTAACCATAATCTAAATTTAGTATAAATTTCATCATCAATCGCTAAATTTACTTCATAAATAACCATATTATTTATTCCAATGCATAAAAATCAAACTCAAAACAGCACAGATGCTTATAGGAATTCCAGGATTTAAATGGACCCCACTGGTCAATATCAAATAAGGCATCAACCCGCCGAAGATGGTCAAACTAATATTATACGAAATAGCCAATGCTTTACCACGTTGCATTTCATCAAACTGGGTCACCATAAATGCTGGTAATGCAGAGTTCAGCAAGGCTTGAATGATTGCAAAGAAAATTAATACGGTAATGCAACCCACGCTATTTAGGTGTTGCAACATCTCAAAACATGCATATGCAAATAACAAATATAACAAGGAAGATAACTTGATTTGCATGACTACCCCTACCCTATCAGCTAATAGACCGCCTAATGGCAAAGCAATCACATAAACTGAAAGGCTGGTAAGTGTTATTAGCATAGCTGTGTGATGAGAATGTAAATTTAAGGACGCTGATAAAAAAGTTGGCATAAAAACAAATGTTATATAGAACGCTGAAGCGGATAAACTTGATATAATAAACACGGTAGCTAACGCTCTTTTATGGGTCTTAAACAAATTACTAACACCTCGTTTAACTAAAACCTCGGCAGAGTTAATATCATCAATATTCTTCCTGAGAAAAAATAAGATGAACCAGAAAACTGTGCTAATTAAAAATGGGACACGCCACCCAAAGTGAGCCATCTGATCATGCGGCATGAGGTTAAGCAGGATAAAAATACTTAGATTAGCGAGTAATAACCCTAAGCTTCCGCCAATAAAGGCCATACTACCGAAAAAAGCAGGACGTTTTTTTCCTTGCTCAACAGCCATGATAATCGCGGACGAAAACTCACCGGATATAGATAGCCCTTGGATAATTCGACATCCAATCAAAGCGCCCCATTGATAAAAAGAGGGCATACCTAACGGTAATAAACCGATGGTTGCGGTTGCAATAGTCATGAGAAAAGTTGTCGTCAATAACACTTTTTTTCGACCATAAGCGTCTATCAGGTATCCAAAGGCCAGCGCACCAAATGGTTTTACCCCGTAGCTGATGACATAGGCCAATACAGTGAAATTTATGGCGGCTTTAGTGGTATGAGAGGAAAAAAACACTTCGGATAAAACAGGTATCAGAAAAGCAAATACACTAAAATCATAGACTTCAATCAAGGTTCCAAGAAAAGCTGATAAAATCGAAATTTTTTTCATTTACATGCAGGAAAATATCGAGTACTGTACTTTACCATTGAATTCTATGGAGCAACAGCAGGAATTACCTCAATGCATATAGCTGTAAATCAAAATACAGAAAATCACTTTCCAGAACACTTTGAATTACAATTTAGTAAAGTTTTTCGCCTGTTAAAAGCGGTGGGGTGTGATTATTTTTATTTTTTAGGCACAGATGGCGACACATCCTATCGATTTTGTACGTATGAAGAATGGATTGATCGTATCCTGTCACAATCGCCGGGTAAGTGCCTGTCAGGGAGCTCGGACTAACCCGAGCCGCGCGCGTAAGCAAGCGGAATTTTTAAAAAAAACACAA
>JAJZSG010000045.1 GCA_021849905.1 Pseudomonadota bacterium | reverse complement strand
GAGAGTAAAATCTAAAGCAGAGGTGAAATATGAACAATAACAATCCAGAACAAAAAGTAGTCAGAAAGAAATATAGTCCCCAATTTAAAGATCAAGCCCTTGAACGAATAGCAAAAGATGGCGTTCATCAAGTAGCAAAAGATCTCGATGAAAAGTGGGTAAGCGACATCACCTACATCTGGACTGAAGAAGGATGGCTCTACCTCGCAGTTGTTATGGATTTATGTTCACGCAGAGTCGTCGGATGGGTTTTGTGTGAACGAATGACTAAACAATTGGTGATTGATGCTTTGCAAATGGCTATATGGAGTAGAAAGCCTCCCAGTGGTCTTATTCTTCATTCAGACAGAGGTCGTCAATATTGCTCACATGATTATCAGAAACTTTTGACACGTCATGGAATTGTTTGCAGTATGCGTCAGCGTGGGGATTGTTATGATAACGCCTCTATGGAAAGCTGGAACCATAGTTTCAAAGTAAAAGCCATTCATGGGGAGAAATTTTCGACACGTACTATTGCTAAAAATCATGTGTTTGAATACATCGAAATATATTACAATCGAAAACGATTTCATTCGATGATCGGTTATACGTCACCGGAATTATTTGAGGTCAAAATGGTCGCTTAGCAAGGTGTCCGATTTTTCAGGACAAGATTAGACCTGATGGTCAACAAAAAAATGCAAAAAATAAGCCAATAAACAATCCTAAAATATAGCGAAGTATTTCGGAAAATCCTAGACTGAACGGACGGGCCGCGTTCCGTGAGCAGCCTCTTTTTTCATTAATAACACATTTATTTCATCACCATCGCCTGTGTTGGCTTGAATTAAATCAAGCGGAGTTTGGCCGTCGTCATCACTAGCATTCACTTCGATGGCTTTACAGGACAATAATACGTTAACACTATTCACATCGTTTGCTTCAACAGCATAATGCAGCGCCGTTCTTTGTCTATCATCTCTCGCATTGACATTAGCACCAGAAGCAACTAAAGCAATTACTGCGTCAATATTTTGCGCGCGTGATGCCAAGATTAATGGCGTTTGATGCCGGTTATCCACTGAATCGATAGCGATGGGGGACTGTATACAAATCTCCACCATCTCCCTATCCCCGTATCGAGCGGCATAATGCAGCGCATTGCGCTCTTTGGCGTCGGTTAATTTTTCAATGCCTTCCACAGCGATTAAACATTTCGCACAGTCACGCTGTGCATTTAAAATAGCTGCATGAACAGGGTAATGCATAAAATTATTAGGCGTAGAGACAAGTGCGATAGAACGTCCGAGAGTTTCCTGAACCAGCGTTGTGTAACCAAAAGTCGCCATGATATGTAAAATATTATCTTCAGATTCATTTCTTATGATGTTTATATCGTCAGTGTATTGGCTAAGAATGCGATAAATGCCTTCTTTATTACTAACCATCTGTTCATCATGGCTAATGGGAAGCATTAAGGTACTGATTAAAATAGGTAAACCTTTTGTAATTGGCTCTTTGGGATCAGCGCCTAACGTCAATAAAGCCTCTAGGGTGTGAAGATGTCCTCTGATGGCTGCTAATTGCAATAAAGTTAAGCCATCTACCCTAGTATTAATTTGTTCACGAGTTGGGGCTAGCGCTTTTAAACAGACATCAAATCCTAAATCAACCATCCATCGCAATGGTGTCATGTTATTTAAAGCCTGCAATGGTGTCGTTAAGCGGTCACGTTGAAGATTTGGTTGTAGCTTTTCTAGAAATTTTGATGTGAGCTTCTGGTAAAAGCCAAAGCGCGCGTTGAGATCGCCCGCGTAATGTGAATCTGTGCTGATGTTGGTTTTACACCAGTGGATTAATTTATCTAAATTCTCTTCCGAAGAGGGTCGTGCAACAATTTCTAAGGTTCTACAAAGCTCGTCAAAGTTAGTCATTAGTCACTCCTAGAAAATGGCACTTAGGGCCAATAAAACTTCATCTGATTAAAATATAGTCTATATTCATATTGTCAGTCAAACATCATTACAGGAACTGTATCATGCCTGATAATCTGGATTCTGGTTCTAACAGTATACATTTTGAAGAACTGCCATTGGAAACGAATAACTGGGGAATGTCTAATGGGACCTATCGTTATAGTTGTCAATTGATCAATGAAGCGATGAAACATTTTAATCAGGCAACTACTGCCCATGCAAAGTTAAATGCTTTGAAAGAAATGCAAACTGCGATAGAAACTGTTGATATTGGTGTTTCACCAGATATTTTAGTCAAAGCACAGGGTTTTCACGATATGAAAGCAGTCTTACTTCCCAAAATCAAGGCCGCTTATGCTGAAAACGGTGTCAATTCGATGCTTAAACCGGGTCGAGCTGATTCGCCACTGGCTAGAATTGTATCGGATATGTCCCCTGATAAAGCCGATAGATTAATGGAAATTTTAAATAGAAATATAAAAACGCCCTCTTCACTCGATGATGCTTTTAATAACCTCTATACTCCTGACGATACCTCTGAAGAAGCAGGCGCATGGAAAAATTTTCGCAATAATTTTACAGTTACGATCTTAGAAGTAGAAGGCGAAAATAAAGGGGGAAATTGTAGAAATTTCAAGGTGACCAATAATCTTGATGGCAGTGTTCAAATACATAAAGTAGACAATCGTTTAGGTAACTCAAGGCATGTAGAAATGCATTTGCGCCAAAGGTTGGGTAATGTATTTACTCCGATACATGCAGATCGCCAAGTTCTCGGAATGGTTGATGGAAAAAAAATATCTTGCACGTTAATCGTCACTGATTTTTGTGCTCGCGGCTCGTTAGATGGAGATAGTAAAAAAGTCAGAGCAAAAAACAATATGAATAAAACGTACAGTTATACCAGTGATATGATGGGGCAAATGGCCAGTATATTAACAGACATTCAAGGGGCTGAGTGTTGTTTTCCCGATGCTAAATTAACTAATTGGTTGGTGGATGCGAATGGAAAAATTCGCATAGCAGATACAAAGAGCTTTTTGTTTACTACACCTGATGGAGAATATTGGCCTCACGGTATGCCAGGTCATGATAAAATAGCACGGAATACAGGAGTGGATTTAATTACCACCGAAGGATTTCAGCCCACAGAAATGTTTAGGGGTAAATTTAAAGCTGATGGCATCCATGCGTCCATTCTAGGACGTAATATTTACGCCTGTTTGACTGGGGAATGGCCAAGTTCAATGACTTTCAGCAAGCCTGTATTCTTTGGCCCATTAGGGTCAGAGTACAAACAGCTGATACAGCAACTTACCGTTGACCCCGCTGCTAATCGAATGCGCCTAGAGGATGCCCAAGATAAATTAACCGAGTTGGGAATGAAAGCGAAAGCGAAGTTAAAAGAATCAGAAATGGATGCTCATGCTGAATTAATAGTTAGGAAAATGAAAGTTGACCCTGAATATCAGATACTATTCGATAAAGCTAACGAGTTAGATATCTCAAATATCGAGATACAAAAATTCGTCAAGTCGAAAATAGTAGAGGGGGTTTCTGATAAAGCGATTATTGCAGAAGAGTTTCATAAGAAATTACAATTAAAATCAATAAAACATGAATTACAAGTAGCCATGGCATTCAAAGAATTTAAAAACAAATTTCAAAAAGTCCAAGAACAAATCAAAGGGGGGCCTGACCAACAGAATGATCATGGGCGTCCATCTCTTAAATGAACCACCCCAAAACTAATCAAGGTGCTAATATCGGGGCTGTACGTTCATAGAACGCATCCGCTAATCTTGACAAATACCCATATTCAGACGCCATATAGGTCAATGTTAACCCAATAGCCAGTGGCACGCTCACTGTAACGGCACTGATTATAATAAAGGGAGCTATGGTATTTTTAGTTAAGGTATACACCAGATTATTCCACGTATCATGAACCTGCTCATGAGCTTGCTCTGTTCTTGTGTCGTTCACGTGTTTCGACAAATATAATTGCTTTTGCTTATAGTCACCATATTCTGAACCGGATAAATACATGGCTATGGCAATATTACAAGCAAAAAAGCAAAGTGGAACCAGAGCTTCGGGCGCTAATAAAAAAGCCACTGCAAAGGCGCCAATCATCAAACAAGCTGCTGCAATATAAAAAAATATCGCACTTCTATTTTTTTCGTAATTTAATTCAAGCTGTTCTAACTGCCCCTGTGTGATTCGCCATTCGGGTGAATTCGTATCCAGTGACGATTGATAATTTAAATAGTCAGCGCGTTGCAATTCATAATCTCTATTGGTTAGATAAAGCACATAATTAAGCCAAACGAGATCGAATATAGAAAATCCGATCATCAGATAATTGGCAACAGGCGCTGAGATGTGAAAATAAGCATTATAGTTGCTTAAGGCATTCACTGTCGCCCAAACCGCATCATTAACCATCGTGATATGGCGATTTTTAAATTCCACAACATATAACCGTTGATGCCAGGGAAGATTCGCTTCTTCGGGTAAAGGCATAACCCAATGTTTTGCGATGACAATCACATCAACCATAAAACGTGCTGCAAATAAGCCGACGCTTAAGGCATTATAAATGCCTAACGGCGCATCTAATATGGTTATATTAATCTGTAGGCCCAGCAGTTTTTTCAAGTTTTCCAATAAATGAAACTGATTGGCCAACAGCAAAGATTGCTTGACGGTTAACATAGTAAATCGAGTACTTAGGCGTTGCATATTGGCATTACCGGATAAATTTCGAAGTTTTGATGCACTAAAAGGTATTTTAGAGAGCGCATCAAAGTCGCTATAAAGCTTTTCCAGTAGCGTTTGATTGGGATTCTCGTCGAGATCGAGATTTAATGAGGCAATCAAGTCACGAGTGGGTTCATCAGCGATGTTAAGCGTTTCCGGTGCTTGATTGGCTAGCACCGCATCTAACGTTTGACGATCTGGGTCATTTATTTTAAGAGGTTTAAACGTATTATTTTTTTTGTTAACTTGATAAAGGCCTGTATTTGTTTTAATGATGATGTGCCGACCACGAAAATTATCAAGTAAAGGCATAATATTCGATATGGTGGGTTCATCGACTGCCAAATCCAGATTAAGTAATCCGTATTCCAAATGACTGGCTGCCTCAGTCATAATATCGACGTAAGTTGCCGTTTTTTGTGGGTTATAGCGTTCATAATGCGTTTTCAGCATGAAACTCGTGTTATAGCAGAAAAGCCAAAAATTTCGGTTACTTTCACCGTTATGAGTTAAACTTGCATAAAGCTCATCGCATTCATGTTCAAGGCGTTGGCGATTACAACTTGTGTAGTCGAAAGGTACATGAGTATTTTCGATGTCGCTCAGTCCAAGTCCGTTGGCTGTTCGAAAAAATGCGTGTTTATCGGTTACAAATTGACTTGGCATCGAAGACCTCTTTGTAAAATAAATATACTTATGATATAAAATTTAACACTATATCATGCTCCATCTGGTTAGACAAGACCCATCATGCTTAAAATTTTTGAGTTATTTTTTGTATTTTTTGTAATTTTCCAGGTACGTCATCCTGAGCCATAGTGCAGGATCTCATAAGTTTTGGCACTGTGCCATTTTTTGGAATCCCTCACTGCGCTCGGGATGAGCTGGGAGTGACTTAAGTTTTAAATTGATCATGATTTGTACTTGAGAATATCCTTAAAAACAGGTATATAATAAAGTGTGTAATTAGTGGAGAGTTCAACATGATAGTAGAATATTTGTCCCGCGCACAGTTTGGTTTCAGTATCGGTTTTCATATTTTATTTCCCACTTTAAATCTTGGTTTAGCGTTATTTCTTGTTGTAATGGAAAGTATTTGGTTAAATACAAAAAATCCGGTTTATCAAGAAATTTGCAAATTTTGGACAAAATTATTCGCACTAACCTTCGGAATGGGGGTTGTCTCAGGCATTGTATTGGCCTATGAGATTGGAACCAATTTCGGGCCCTTTATCAGTCAATTTGGTAATGTGTTGGGTGCCCTATTTGCATACGAAACATTAACTGCCTTTTTTCTGGAGGCGGGCTTTCTCGGAGTGATGTTATTCGGTTGGAAACGCGTTCCACCCTCGATACATTTCATGGCAACACTTTTGGTGACCATCGGAACAACGATTTCAGCATTTTGGATCATGTCGGCTAATTCATGGATGCAAACACCATCAGGTTATAATGTGGTTGATGGAAAATATGTGGTCGACAGTTGGTTGCAGGTCGTCTTTAACCCATCCTTCATTCCTCGTTATATTCACATGATGCTCGCGTCTTACGTGACAACCTGCTTTTTTGTAGCTGCGGTTTCCAGTTATTTTTTACTCAAAAAAGCACATGTCAATTTTGCTAAAAAAACCTTGTCTTTCGTGATGTGGGCGTCGTTGATTTTGGTTCCTATACAGATTGTCATGGGTGATGCGGTTGGTTTGGGTGTTCGCGATCATCAACCATTGAAAACGGCTGCAATGGAAGGTATTTGGGAAACTCAAAACGGTGCTCCGCTGATTTTATTTGCTTGGCCTTCGCAGAAAGAACAACGCAACGAATATGTGCTATCTATCCCTAAATTATCCAGTTTAATCAACACACATCACTGGGATGGTGAGATGATTGGCTTAAAATCGGTGAGCCCTGCTGATCAGCCCATTGTTGCCCCTGTATTTTTTACGTTTCGTATCATGGTAGGGCTAGGCCTGATATTTCTGCTAACAGCAATAGTTGCCCTTTTTCTTCGCTTTAAAGGACAACTGTATACATCAGTATGGTTCCATCGATGGTGTGTTCTGATTGCACCATTAGGTTTTGTTGCCAGTATTGCCGGATGGTTGACTGCCGAAATAGGTCGCCAACCTTGGGTTGTGTATAACCTCATGCGGACGCAACAGGCGGTTTCAGCAATTGGAATGGAGGAAGTGATAATATCCTTTATCTTGTTGGCATTAGCGTATGGGATCGTATTTGGTTTTTATCTATATTATTTATTTAAATTAATCCGTAAAGGGCCTCAGGAGCTTGACGAGGACGATGTTGAGCACCACTCTTTTCAATATATGACGGATATTAATAAAAGGGAAAAATAATCATGATGCCATTTATTTTTGCAGGTATTCTTGCGTTTATTGTGATTGTGTATGTTGTTCTGGACGGTTTTGATCTGGGAATTGGAATTATGTTCCCGTTTACCAGTAGCGAGCTAGAACGCGATCAGATGATGAATTCCATTGCGCCCGTTTGGGATGGCAATGAGACTTGGCTTGTGTTTGGTGGCGCTATGCTTTATGGCGCTTTTCCACAAGCCTATGGTTTGCTTTTGCCAATTTTGTATATGCCACTCATGTTGATGTTAGTTGCGCTTATTTTTAGAGGTGTTAGTTTTGAGTTCCGTTTTAAAGCAGAAAAATCAAAACCCATCTGGAACTGGTCTTTTGCCATTAGTTCAATTGCAGCCACCTTCTTCCAAGGCATTGTACTAGGATGCTTCGTTCAAGGCTTTACCGTTGATGTAAAAAGCATAACGTTAAACGATCCGCATTGGCTAACACCTTTTAGTTTGCTCACAGGGTTTGCTTTGGTATGCGGTTATGCCTTGTTAGGAACAACATGGACTGTTATTAAAAGTGATGGTGCACTCCAACGCAAGATGATTAGTTATGCTAAAGGTTTATTGATTATCGTTAGTTTTTTTCTAGTCTTTGTCAGTATATGGACACCGTTCCACAGTCCCGAAACCTTCGCCAGATGGTATAGTTATCCTAACATCATCTTTCTTGCTCCTTTGCCACTTTTAACCATGCTTGCTATTTATTTGTCCTGGATAAACTTGTCTAAGGGGCATGAGAAAAAGCCATTTTTATATAGCGTGTTGATTTTCATTTGTGCTTATGCGGGTTTTGCCGTTAGTGATTACCCCTATTTGATTCCTCGTCAATTGACCATTTGGCAAGCAGCAGCACCCGATTCAACCTTGAAATTTATTTTAGTGGGTGTTGTGATTATGTTACCCATTTTGTTTGCTTATACTTTATACAGCTATCATCTGTTTCGGGGTAAAACGAAAGATAATTATCATAATGATTGACGTATTAAGTTAGCTGCTCATGTTAGCCTCCGTACCGCGCTTTATGCGCGGTATCAATGGTTCGAGTTAGGCTTAATAGACCCCGCGAACAAGTCGCGGGGAGTAGGCTGTGAATAGTAGCTTTCTAAGGCAGTACTTTTATAGAAATATGGAGTTTCTAACCAATGGCACATTTTTTAGTAATCGCAGCCAGTAGCGGTATTGGTCAAGCCGTGGTGACCGCATTGAATGCTCGCGGCGATACGGTTTTTACAACAGCAAGAGATCAACGCGTGATTCATCCAGATGCGATTTTGGATGCGACTGATTTTGATGCCGTGAGTGAGGTGTTTAAAAACGCAGGTCCATTTGATGGGGTTGTAAACTGCAGTGGCTCGCTGTTATTAAAAAGTGCGCACACAACGTCTAAAGAACAATATCAAGCCGTTATCGATGCGTCATTAACCACCGCATTCGCTACAGTTCGTGCAGCAGGTCAGCATATGAAACAGGGTGGTTCAGTCGTTTTAATTGCATCTGCGGCGGCACTAACAGGGTTTGCTAATCATGAGGCAATTGCCGCTGCTAAAGCAGGAATTATTGGATTGACGTTATCTGCATCAGCAACCTACGCTTCGTCTAATTTACGTTTTAATGCCATAGCACCCGGTATGGTGGAAACGCCTTTAACAGCGCAATTAACAGCATCATCGGTTATGCGTGATGCATCTATCGCCATGCATGCATTGGGTCGTATAGGAACAGCAGACGATATTGCCCGTGCCATTGTTTTTTTATTAGATCCTTTAAACAATTGGATAACCGGCCAAGTTCTAGCTGTTGATGGCGGTTTAAGCCGTGTTAGGCCTAAATTAAAGCTGTAAGCTGATTAAACAGTTGCTGGGGGTGACCCAGCTAAATACCTAGCCTGTTTAAAACGCGGTATGTTTCAGCATTTCAAGCGTTTCGCGGTCAAATTGAGCAATGGCTTCGCTGTTGATATTTGCTTCTTTTAAACTAAAAAACCCGGGGTCATCCAGCTTCTTTTGAACCTTTCTTTGCATATCCCTCGGAGAGTTTGTATGCAAAGGGCTGCTTGTCGGTTGAAATTCTCGGCTTAACACTTCAACATGCTCGCGCATAGGCGTTGATCCAAAAATGCCCATACGGAACAATCTTATTAACGGTCGCTTCATCGTTGTTAACATGGTCCACCTCATATGGCTTGTTTTAACAGGATTGTTTCTTCGTCATCAGTATATAACTTAAACATATCAATGACATGTTGTTTCAATAAATCAGCAATAATGTTAGCTTGCTGAACGTTTTGATATGTTTCTATGTAGCATGTTCTGTAAATCTCAATTGCCTCGTCATCACTCGATAGTTGTAAAAAAACACGTTTTTGTTTATGGGATTGTAAGATAGCCTTTTTTAGATTAACAAAGAACTGTTCGTCAATAAAAATTTGTTTTCTCCTTAAAAATTCAGTCATCATCTGACTAAAATAGGCCTCATGAAAGCAGTTGGTTTGAAAAGCCCAGTTTAGATTATTGGTTGCATAAGCCCATCTTAACGTAGCTTCCATTAAACTTCCTAAGGGGATGTCGTCTGGTGCAATCCAATCCAATGATTCCGAATATGGATAAACCAACAGGTTATCTGAAAGAACTGATTGGGTGACGCTGAAGTCTGGTATCGCGCCAATGGCTGCATAAAATTCACCCTCAAAATGCCGCCCTTTATTTTCGAGATCAACAATCGTGGATAGATTTTCTATTCCATTTGTCATGGTGACGACTCTAAATGAGACATTTTGCATGAAGTCGTTAATGTTATAGTTATACAGATTGGAGGGTAACTTTTCATGTTCAAAAAGTGGGTAGTCCATATGATTGTATTTGATACATGCGATTTGTTTATCAGTAAAATGCTGGGCAAGCCAGAGCGTAGATCGACCACCCCCTGCGATAATAAATGACGAGGGTAATGCAGATCTAGGAAAAGCATAAATATCTGTGTGAGCACGCTCAGGAAATCCATGAATTTCATGTTTGACTCGCGGAACGCGAAAGGAATTATAAAAAAACGTTTCTAGTGGCGCAGTTAAACGTTCATCATTAATTTTTATTTGATATTGAGTTGATGTTTTAACGATACGAGGAAGCCCTGAAAAAATCTCAATTCCACGTTTTTTTAAATCGGCTTTAACAAACTCTCGAAGTTCTTTGTATTGTTTCCAGCTGATGAGTTTGTCTGAAGGTTGATCTGGGTATATTTTTGAAAATTCTTCCTGGATAAAACGCGGTAAAGCCTGTTTTGTTTGTCCCCAATCTAGGCCATCGTAATCCGAATGGGTCTTATCCATCCAATAGGGCGGGACAATTACTTTTAAATTTTTGTGAGCGCCCTTGCCGTGCATTTTTAAAGCTGTCAAGGCGAACATCAATCCAGAATTATTAACAATGGCAATTTCTGGTCGCCCTGGACTAAAAAATTTTAATGTGCGATTTTGGTGGGCAAAGCCCGCTTGTTTAAAAAAATTTGGCTTAATTGCACTAATAATAGTCATAAACGGACACATCCTGTGTAGGTTACTGACAATTCAGTTTAGGTTAAGAAAGACGAACTTTCAAATATTAAAACATGCTTTATAGTGAAACTTGTGGTGGCAACAATGCAACACCAATTTTAATGGGTGTTGCATTGGGTGTTAAACGATAAAATGTATAACTGCCTAACTTGATAAGCCTTGGAAAATGCTGTTTGATTGTTTTTGGTAATGTTTTAAGTGCTGGACTATATGCATCCCAAAAATAATTTTCCCCTATGTCCCACACGAAAAGACCGCCCGATTTCATCAGTGTTTGATTTTTTATCCAAGGGTTTTCCTTGTCATCAAAACTAAAATAAGGTTGGGGCTTGTCCGTTGTATAAGGAATGATGCTGGCTACGAGATAATGCGCGCCACCTAGATAAGGTAATGGTGAATCATAGTGTTGATGCCATAATTTCGTGAAGGCATTGGCCATCATCTTATTGGGAAGATACGCGTCACTTTTATCATGCATATAAAAATTAAATGTCATTATTCTTATGCTCCACAAAAGCAAACTGAATGTTATCAGTGTGACTAACCATTGTTTTAATTGTTTTGGAGTAATCCGTGGCTTTAGAATCGTGAGGGTCAAAATGCCTAATAAAGAAAAATAAGGCGATGACCATCGAGGGGGTACCGTGTCACCGTTAATAAAACAAAATAATGCAGTGAGACAAACAGGCCCTAAGCATACAAATATTATAAACTGTTGATCGAATCCGATTTTTTGTAAGCTCAGCCTTTCTTTGCCATAAAATGGCCAAAGTAAACCAAATAACCCACTGACATAAGCAAAACAATTAATTAGATACCACGTAACCGCACCAAAATGCGAATGAACCTTAGTTTGATGATTATATGGTGCACCCAAGGCATAGCGAATGGTAATAAAATCATGGTGTAAAAGCCATGATGCATGCGGGATGAGTAATAAAAGCGCGAGACCTATTGCTAGATACAATCCCGGCTTGACAAAGCTCACCCGTGCTTGAGTATTGATGAAACAAAACAATGTCATCGGTAATATCAGAATGATAATTTGATATTTGGTCATAATGCAAAGCGCTGTGATAACACCAACGGTTAACCAATATCGAATCCATTGCGTAGAAAGTGCTTGATAAAAAAACAAAGACAGCAAAGCCCATAAAGGCAATTGCAGGCTATCAGGATCAACATGAAACGAGTTGATGTTGTAGAATAAAACGCCATCTAAAATCAGTGTGGCAATGACTGCATGTAAAGGTGGCAAAATTTTTTTTGCCAGTTGCCATGTTGCAATTAAACTTAGACTAACCGTCAATTGAGCAAGTAAATAAATAACCCATTCTGATGAGCCAAAAAGATGATAAACACCCGCACTAAGCCACGCGGCTAGGAACGGGTGTTTATTGTATCCCCATTGCCACTGAAGTCCCCAGGTAATGCTTTCAAGCGTGTCATGAGGAAGACTGTTGCGTACAAACCAGGGACCCAAGGTCCAAAGCAGGGTATGTAATGCAATAAAAAGCCATAGGATATAAGTGATGTGATTGGCATCTTCATAGTGGCATTTTTTTTTCACTGGAGGCTCTCAAATTGCAATATGGTAAAAATAACGACGACTTTATAGCATTAATTGGATTGTTATGTAAATCATATTGATAAACTGATTTTTATTTGATGCAGCCAAATATAACCAACTTTTTTGGGTAGGACGAAACAAAGGCTGCTGCCAGACGGATACTCTGAAGACAAAAAGAGAACTATCGCGGCGCTAAAATACGAGCACAACGTACTTTAATTGTGTTGTAGGACTTGTCGAAGGCGTTCTCCGGTATGTTACCCAGATCGAATGTTTGACTCCATGCACATACAGAGCAGTACCGCCTGACCACTCAGTCGAGCTCCAATATTCCCTTGCCCCCCACCCCGGCATCGAATAAATTCGACAGCATGTTTTGTATGGTTGGCGACGCTTGTGTGCCGCAACCAGAACCACTGCCTATGTCATCATATCCCTCCTTGTAACGTCCCACACTAAATTGTGCGCCTCATCTCGAGTTAATCGAAGTGAAACAAAACCTCATAAGCGCATGCTAATGAGGTTCGATAATTTTTATTT
>JAJZSG010000044.1 GCA_021849905.1 Pseudomonadota bacterium | reverse complement strand
ATGGTGAATCGTTAAATTGGACTACGTTTAATAACCTTCTCATCACACATACGTTTTACGCAAATCAAATCTTACTTTTGCCAATATTTAGAAACTTTATTGCCGAAATAGGGCTTGAAAATGGCTATATGGCAGAAGATTTATGGTGTTTAAAAGACATTCAATCAAACGATACAAATAGCCCTGAAGCAATCTATTGGGACAATGGGCATAATCCCCATGCAGGACGATATAATCCTTTAGACGGTGCAGAAGTTTCACGATTATTTTATAGTCCTTTGGGTATTAGTACGGAAGTCTATGAATACAATACACAAACGCAAAGCTACAATTTACAAAACTCGCATCCATTTTTATCCCCCACACAAACACCTTGGTATGGTGAACTAGCCCCTTTATCACTTTATCTTAAAGATGGTCATTATGAATTACAACCGCATGTAAATACTCGTGGTCTATGTTCCGAGACATATCTGGACGAAATAAACAGTCTACCCGAAGAATTAAGTCGAGCGCACGATACACTCTCAAGCTCTCAGTCGATTTTTGAATCCAACAGGGGATTAGGTCAATTATTAACTTATGTTAATAATTTTTTGAGAGAGAGTATAAAAAACCAAGCCATTATTGATGCCAGATTAACAGCTCAGAATTATGCAGCCATTGGAGCTCGCTTTCATAACGATACACCGTCAGGTCGACAAACATTTGCTGTAATTTTATTAGTACTTCATTTAGACGGTGAGAGCGAAATTGCTATGAGGTTACTCGATGAATTGGAACGTCTATCGATAAATGATGATGAAGATGGTGCTGATTTATTATCAAAAGCGATTATTAATAGCAGAGGAAATATTGCCGCATTAAATCAAATTAAACGTAATATTGTACTTAATGACTTTTGTACGAGACATCATGAACAGCAGCAGATAGTCCATGCAACGCAGCGTTCTATTGAAAATAACAGTTTTCAACTAAATTGCTACCTCGCTCTTACAGCTGTAGGTGAAGCACTGTTAGGTTTGTTGTTGATGGTGACTAATGCTCCAGTTACATTAATTAGTTATGCCTCTTTAGCAGTGAGAGACGGATTATTTGCACATAGACACTCTAAGGGTGAAACGCAGAATGAAGTTGACTTAAATCCTAATGACCTAAATCCTAATGACCCGCGGCTATAGATAAAGACCAAAAGTCATCAAAGGCTGCTTTAGGATTTGCCGCACGCGTTATGGGTCGACCAACGACCCAATAATCACTTCCCACCTTTAAAGCACTTTCAGGGGTCACAATTCGAGATTGATCATCTGAAACATCACAGCGTCTTCTAATTCCGGGAGTCACAACAAGAAAATCTGAACCACAGGCTGCTTTTATAACCGGTACTTCCCATGCTGAGCTAACAACGCCATCCATTCCCGCCTGTTGTGCAAGGTTCGCTAAAGCAATCACATGATTTTCCAGAGGGGCATTAACGCCGATTGACAACAAATCATTTGAAGGTAGACTGGTTAATACGGTCACCGCAATTAAAAGGGGTCGATTTTTTTCATAGGATTGAACGGCTTGTCGAGCCGCCTGCATCATGGCTAATCCACCAGACGCATGCAAAGTCAGCATCCAAACACCCATTTCAGCGGCAGCCATGCAAGCCTTTGCAACTGTATTAGGAATATCATGAAATTTTAAATCTAGAAACACGCTAAAACGTCTTGAAATCAACTCATCAACAAAGTTCATACCAAAACGGGTAAACAGTTCACTACCCACTTTCAAGGCACATCGATTTAGATCAAGCTGCTCAACCAATTTCAACGCATCGATTTGACTCTCAAAATCCAATGCAACAATCAATCTGATTTTATCCTGCATTCTTAATCACCTTCTAAACCATGGATCGGTTTAACTCGCCCCCACTGCTTGCAACTTGGACAATGCCAATGCAATAATTTTCCGCTAAAGCCGCAATGTCCACACCGATAAATGGGTTTGTTTTCTAGAAATTTACTGGTAATGGCGTATAGCATTTGCAATTGATCACGCACCTTCCCGTGCGCTGACTCTAAATGCCAATAAATTAATCGATTTAAACCACGTATTGACGGATGTCGACCGAGCTGACTTGAAACAAAATCAATAGCAAAATCCACACTTTTTTCACGGCTTAAATATTCTGCAATAACAAAAATAACCGATACACGGGGATGTTCGGGTAATGTTTGTTCTAGATAGTCAATACACTCATCCATGGCATCCAACTCTCGATAACAATGCACTAATGGCTCAATGATTTCATTTAAAAACTCGGCATCCTGCTCAGGAACATGTTTAAGTGCGCGAATGGCTTGTTTATAACGCCCATTTTTAATTTCAAGCCTCGCTAACATTAAGCTGGCTCGCACAGATTGCTTATCAACAGCTAACGCTTGCTTAATCGCATAAGTGGCTTTTTCATAAGCATTACTTTTTAAAGCCTGATCGGCAATTTCGCAATAATAGTGTGCGGCTTGCAAATGCATGCTATTACCTGTGGACATTTCCAATTTTTTAATGGTTTCCAAGGCTTTTTCCCACGCTTTTTCCTGTTGATAGATAGCCAAAAGACCATATAAACTACTAACTTCCGGTACGCCACCCAACTCAACCACTTCTAAAAAAATGCGTTCGGCTCTATCAAACACGCCCGCACTCATGTAATCTTGACCCAATGCCATCAACGCTTCTTTGCGTTCAAGTAAACTCAGCTGAGGTCGTGCAATTAAATTTTGATGAATTCGAATCGCCCTATCTACCTCCCCTCGACGGCGAAATAAACTACCTAAAGCCAGATGTGTTTCAACTGTTTCACTATCAACATCCAAGAGCTTAATGAATATATCAACAGCCTTATCAGGTTGTTCATTTAATAAATAATTAAGGCCTACTACGTATTCACGAGATAGATAATTATTGGTGTTTTTTTCTTTCACAGAATAACCGCGCCGACCGATTAACCAACCGGAGCAGGCTGCTGCAGGCAATAATAATGGCCACAAATTAAGCATTTGAGGCTCCCCTAATGTTGATCCTGTAACGGTATCGCACGTAAATTCCTGATTTCTTTTTCGGTCAGCTTTAATTGATTTTTTAGTTTACGATGCTCTGTTTTTAAACGCCAATAAGGCCTTAAGAATAAAATCATACCTAACAAAGCACCCAAAGCAAGCATCAAGATAATAAGAACAGAAATCGGCATACTCAAGGTCTTGAAATAAAAATTAATTTGCAACGTTGAGGCATTCAATCCAGCAAAGCTTATACCAACTATAATTAGAAATATATAAAAAATGCTCATCAGAATCCGCATTAACTCTCTCCCTTTGTTTTGATGCGAGTAAACTTAAAAAAAAAGCGTAGGTGAGTACGCTTTGGTAATAGGCTCTTCTGTAATTGCCCTAGTATGTTTTTATTGGGCAAAGGCCCAACCTACAAAGCTGATGATATAGGCTGGGTCTTGGCCCAGCATTGATTCAAAACCTTAATAATTAAATAAGAGCTTAATAGGCTTATAACAACTCAAGCACGTCATCCTAAACAAAATAAAGGATGACGACATACCTGAACGTTAATCGTTTTCTTTATTGGCCATTTTTTCTTTCAGCAAATCACCTAAGGTTGTTGAACCCAACGTATTTGCAGGTGCTTCACCACCACGAGAGTATTTCTTAATGGCGTCAGCTTGCTCTTGTGCATCTTTCGCTTTAACTGAAAGTGCTATCGTGCGATTTTTCTTATCAACATTAATGATTTTAGCTTCGATCTCTTCACCAATTTTAACAAAGGTCGATGCATCATCAACTTTATCATCAGATAAATCACTAGCACGAATTGTTCCGAAAACATCGTCGGATAATTCAAGGGTCACTGGTTTCGCATCACGTTCAGTCACTTTTCCTTTAACAACAGAGCCTTTTGTATACTCTTCGGTGTAACTCGTAAAATTATCACCTTCGAGCTGCTTCAAGCCCAAAGAAATGCGTTCGCGTTCCGCATCAATGGCAAGAATAACGGCTTCAAGTTCCTGACCTTTTTTGAACTGCTTAACGGCTTCTTCACCAGCCACACTCCAGGAAATATCAGATAAATGAACCAAACCATCAATTTCACCATCAAGACCAATAAATATTCCGAAGTCAGTGATAGAACGAATTTTACCGCTAACTTTTTGGCCTTTACTGTGCAGTTGTGAAAAATTATGCCATGGATTACCGACGCATTGTTTCATGCCTAAAGAAATACGACGACGATCTTGATCAATTTCCAAAACCATAACATCAACAACATCACCTAGCGATACGACTTTGCTTGGATGCACGTTTTTGTTAGTCCAATCCATCTCAGACATATGAACCAAACCTTCAACGCCTTCTTCGATTTCAACAAAACAACCATAATCAGTAATATTGGTTACTTTACCTGATAATCGTTTGTTGACAGGATAACGTTCGACTAAGTCAACCCAAGGATCATTTCCGAGTTGTTTCATACCTAATGAAACGCGATTACGTTCGCTATCGAAACTTAATACCTTAACTTTAACGTCTTGACCAACGGTCAACAACTCGCTTGGATGTTTAACACGCTTCCATGAAATATCGGTAATGTGTAAAAGACCATCAATACCGCCTAAATCGATAAACGCACCATAATCTGTTAAATTCTTCACGATACCGTTAAGAACTTGACCGTCATGCAATGAATCAAGCAAAGCTTGTCTATCAGCGCTACTTTCTTCTTCAACAACCGCTCGACGAGATACCACGATGTTGTTACGTTTAATATCCATCTTGATAACTTTAAATTCAAGTTCTTTACCTTCGAGGTAAGATGGGTCACGAACCGGTCTAACATCCACTAATGAGCCTGGTAAAAATGCACGAATCGTGCCGATCTCAACAGTGAATCCACCTTTGACTTTACCTGATATTAATCCGGTTACTGTCTCATTATTTTCATAAGATTTAGACAGTTTACGCCATGATTCCTGACGTTTTGCTTTTTCTCTGGACAAAAGCGTTTCACCATGGCCGTCCTCAACAGAATCAAGCGCCACTTCAACGGTTTCACCAACATGTATTTCGAGTTCGCCATTTTTATCGTGAAACTCTTCAATGGGAACAATCCCTTCAGATTTCAATCCAGCATTTAAGGTCACGTAGTCATCATCAATATTGATGACCAAGGCAGGAATAATTGCACCCGGATAAAATTGTGCACCGATAATGCTCTGTTCAAATAATTCTTTAAAACTTTCAGACATGTTATTAAACTCTTTAGTCAATTAATGAAAGCGCGACGTCCGGTCGTCTTTCCCCAGGTAAAACAAATACCAATTTCAGCGTTCAATCACTGAAACCAATTTAAGTGATTCTAATACCTTTTCGAACACTTGTACAATCGTTAATCCAGTTGTGTCAATCAACACAGCATCCTGTGCAGGAACGAGTGGCGCGTGCTCTCGCGCTGTGTCGCGAGCATCACGTTTAGTCAATTCATCAACAACTTGCGCGAGACTAGCATTAATTCCATTAACTTTCAACTGCAAATGACGCCGCCTAGCCCGCTCTTCAGGCGATGCATACAAATATAGCTTCAATATAGCATTTGGAAAAATAACCGTCCCCATATCACGACCGTCTGTTACTAATCCCGGCGGTTGTGCAAACGCACGTTGCCTATCTAATAATGCATGTCTTACCTCTGGCATAACCGCAATTTTAGATGCATTCTGCCCGCATTGCTCGGTTCGAATAGCCGTGCTAACTTCGTCTTCATCCAAAAAAATCAAACCACCAATGACAAAGCGCAAATTAAGATGACGGGCTAGGTGGCTGAGTTTATAAGCATCCTTAAAATCAATGCCTTGCTTCATGGCGGCATAAGCCAATACACGATAAATAGCGCCACTATCTAAAAAATGCCAACCTAAATGCTCTGCAAGTAAGTGGCATAATGTTCCTTTACCCGTTCCACTAGGCCCATCCAGCGTGATAACAGGTGTTTTTTGTTCATCAGTCATGATTGGCAACTCGCATTGAGAGATTAATTTGGTTTGCAACCGTTATAAAATGAGGAAATGATGTAGCGACTTGCTCGCAGTGATCAACAATAATGGGTGATGACGCAATGGCTCCTGCAATTAAAAAAGCCATGGCGATGCGATGATCGTAACAGCTATCAACCTCACCACCAGTTAAAATACCACCGCGAATCATAATCCCATCATCAAATACGTTTACCTCAATACCTAAATTGGTGAGTCCTTTGGCCATGACAGCAATTCTATCCGTTTCTTTAACGCGTAATTCCTTGGCACCACGTAAAACAGTTTCCCCAAAAGCGCAAGCGGCTGCAATAAACAAGATAGGAAATTCATCAATGGATAATGGAACTAATGATTCTGGAATAACAATACCACAAAGCGGCGAATGACAAACGTAAATATCAGCAACCGGCTCTTCACCGAGCTGTCGGATATTGCTCACGGTAATATTAGCACCCATTTGTTTTAAAATTTCAAGAAATCCCGTGCGAGTAGGATTGATGCCCACATTGCGTATGCATAATCGGGAATGAGGCACAAGGGTAGCTGCAACAATAAAAAAAGCCGCAGATGAGATATCACCCGGTACAAAAATATCCGTACCATAAAGGGAGCCGCTTGAATGGATAGTTATTGTATTATCTGTTTTATGCAAAGGATATGAGAAAGAAGCAAATAGGCGTTCAGTATGATCGCGTGATGCTACAGGCTCTATAATCTGAGTCTCACCTGTCGCGTATAATCCTGCGAATAATATAGAAGACTTAACCTGAGCGCTGGCTTCTTGCATTTCATAAGTCATGCCTTTCAAAGCGTCGACGCCATGAATCCTTAAAGGAGGCCTGCCATCTATTGCTGATAACTGCGCACCCATCCGCGACAGGGGCTTAACAATTCGCTCCATGGGTCTTTTCAATAAACTGTTATCACCAGTTAATTCACTGTCAAAAGACTGTGCTGCTAAAATACCGGCAAGCAAACGCAATGTTGTGCCTGAGTTCCCGCAATCGATCGTCTGCTGCGGCTTTTTTAAACCGTATTTTCCCACGCCGTGAATTTCAATTGATGATTCATTCAACGGTTTGATAACAACGCCTAATGTTTGAAAGGCTTTCAGCGTAGCAAAACAATCCGCACTAAACAAAAACCCATGGACGGTTGTTACGCCTTCAGCGATAGCGCCCATCATCACAGCACGATGAGAAATGGACTTATCACCGGGTACCGTGATATCACCCTGCAATGTATCGGTGGGGTGACTGACGACAATCATGCATGTTCCCTGGCAAAGGCTTCCATGAAGGCAATAAGTGCCTCTACACCAGCCATAGGCATGGCATTGTATAAACTTGCTCGAAGTCCGCCGACTAACCGATGCCCTTTTAACGCATACAAACCCGATAATTTAGCCCTTGATAAAAAAACATCTTCCAAATTTGGATTTGACAGTTTAAAACAAACGTTCATTAATGATCGTGATTTTTTTTCAACAACACAGTGGTAAAACAATGACGAATCTATATAGTCATATAATGCTGCCGCTTTTTCACAATTTAGTTGGTAAAGTGCACGAACACCGCCCTGCACGTTGACCCACTTAAACATTTTTGCTGCCATATAGCAGTTAAATACCGGTGGGGTTGCATACAAAGAACGGTGAGTTACAAAGGTTCGATAATCCATCATGGTGGGAATAAAAGGTGTGTTTGTTTTAGCTAACAGATCGTCACGAATAATAACAATCGTTAACCCTGCAGGCGCAATATTTTTCTGAGCACCGGCAAAAATCAAACCAAATTTAGAGATATCCAAGGGCTCGCTAAGTAAACACGATGTCATATCAGCCACAAGCGGGATAGGACCAACATCAGGTATTCCAGCAATTCGAACACCGTTTACTGTTTCATTAGGTGTGTAATAAACATAAGCCGTATTGTCCTGAATATTCATATCAGACACTTTAGGCGCACATCTGTAAGCATTATGCTCCTCTGAGCTAGTCAGGCAATACGCTGATGTCATCCTGGATGCTTCATCAAACGCCATGGCTGACCAGACGCCGGATAAGACGTAACTGGCCTTTTGACCGTCTCGAACGCAATTCATCGGAATCATCGAAAATTGTGCTCGCGCAGCCCCACCTAAAAACAAAACATGATAATTGTCAGGAATAGATAACAATGCCCTTAAATCCGCTTCAGCGTCCTTTAGCAGAGACTGAAACTCTGGCGTGCGATGCCCTATTTCAAGAACCGACAAGCCTAAACCCTCCCAATTCAGTAATTCTGCTTGTACATCCCGCAAGATAGATTCAGGCAGCGTCGCGGGACCCGCACCAAAATTATATACTCTCGATTTCGCCATGTTCCAGCTCGTTTTCATCCTGAATATCGTCAATACGCTGCATACCTACCACATGCTCACCGGAGCTTACATTAATTAAACGCACCCCTTGTGTATTTCGACCAATAATCGATAACTCGGATACTTTAAATCGCACCAAAGTACCTTGATCGGTAATCAGCATCGCCTCATCCGCATCCGCAACTTGCATCGCGCGCACCACCTTACCATTACGCTCATTGACCTGGATTGAAATAACACCCTGCCCTCCACGCCCGGTCACTCGGTATTCTTCAACATCCGTTCGTTTGCCATAACCTAACTCTGTTGCGGTCAAAATAGTGCCCCCTGAGTTGGCAACTACCAGCGAAATCACCGATTGAGCGTCGATCAGACGAATACCACGAACCCCGCGCGCCGTGCGTCCTGTGGGTCTAACCAGGCTTTCATCAAAACGAATAACTTTACCGGCATCAGAAAAAAGCATGATATCTTTCGTACCATCGGTGATATCCACACCAACCAAACGATCGTTGTCATCTAAATCAACCGCAATAATCCCATTACTACGAGGGCGGCTAAATGCATTTAAAGGGACTTTTTTAACCGTACCTAATTTTGTGGCCATAAAAACAAAGTAACCATCTAAATACTCACGAACCGGCAACATCGCATTAATAGCTTCATTTTCAGCCAGTGGTAAAATATTTATAATGGGTCGGCCTCGTGAAATTCTGCTGGCTAGAGGCAACTGATACGCTTTCAACCAATACAATTTACCATGATTTGAAAAGCACAGTAACGTATCATGAGTGCTGGCAATAATCAGTCTCTCAACAAAATCTTCATCCTTAACGTGTGTTGCCGATTTGCCTTTGCCACCACGACGCTGAGCTTGATAAGCAGAAATGGGCTGATATTTGACATATCCCTGATGCGATAAAGTCACCACCACATTTTCTTCGGTAATTAAATCCTCAATAGTTAAGTCTTCCTGAGAGGCCATAATTTCCGTTCGACGCACATCACCAAACTGCGTTTTCATCTCCAGTAATTCATCACGAATCACTTGCATCAAACGCTCAGGTGATCCAAGGATATCGAGTAAATCCTTAATCACACCTAAGAGTTGCTCGAATTCATTTAAAATTTTATCTTGCTCTAATGCCGTCAAGCGATGTAAACGCAACTCTAAAATGGCTTGAGCTTGTTGCGGCGAGAGTCGATACCCGTCATTCGATAAACCAAAGTTTGCCGGTAAATCATCAGGACGACAGGCATCACTGCCTGCTGTTGACTCTAACATAGCTTTCACAAGCCCTGCTTCCCAAGACTGACTTAGCAAAGCGTCTTTTGCTTCTTGAGGTGTGGCTGAATGTTTAATGAGCGCTATCATGGCATCGATATTCGCAAGTGCGATACCAAGCCCTTCTAATAAGTGGGCTCGATTGCGTGCTTTTTTCAAGTCAAATATACAACGGCGAGTAACCACTTCGCGACGATGCTTGATAAAATAATCCAAAATTTGTTTTAAATTTAATGTCTTGGGCTGACCATCAACCAAGGCCACCATGTTAATCCCAAACACATTTTGCATTTGCGTGTGCGCATAGAGATTGTTCAACATCACCTCGGCCATTTCACCACGCTTTAACTCGATCACAACACGCATTCCCTCGCGGTCAGACTCATCACGTAATCCTGAAATACCCTCTAATTTTTTCTCACGCACCAACTCGGCAATCCGCTCAACTAGGCGTGCTTTATTCACTTGATAAGGCAGTTCATGAATAATAATGGCTTGTCTACCTGTATTCTCATCGGTTTCAATATCAGTGCGCGCACGAATTGATATACGCCCACGACCGGTTCGATACGCTTGGATAATGCCCGCGCGGCCATTGATAATGGCCGCTGTTGGGAAGTCAGGTCCAGGTACGATTGCCATCAAGTCATCAACAGTAAGCTCTGGGTCATCAACGAGGGCAAGACAGGCATTTAATATTTCACCTAGATTATGTGGTGGAATATTAGTGGCCATGCCCACGGCAATCCCTGATGAGCCATTGACCAGCAAATTTGGTATTCGCGCGGGCAACACCATGGGGGCAAATTCAGTGCCATCATAATTGGGTGCAAAATCAACGGTTTCTTTTTCTAGGTCCGCGAGCAGTGCGTGTGCTAATTTCGACATTCTAATTTCGGTATAACGCATCGCAGCTGGTGAATCTCCATCAACCGAGCCAAAGTTACCCTGACCATCAACCAGCATATACCGCATAGAAAAATCTTGAGCCATGCGAACAATGGTGTCATAAACCGCCGTATCACCATGAGGATGGTATTTACCAATCACATCACCCACAACACGCGCGGATTTTTTATAGGGTTTGTTCCAATCATTTCCCAACTCGCTCATGGCGTATAACACGCGCCGATGAACAGGCTTAAGCCCATCGCGTACATCAGGCAAAGCACGACCCACAATAACGCTCATGGCATAGTCAAGATAGGATTGCTTAAGCTCGTCTTCAATATTAACGGGCATGACTTCTTTCGCTAGATAAACCATGTGACTTGATGTCCTTGTGCAAGGATTAAAATAATAGGGTTAAAGCATACCACAGGGGTAGGTTGAAATGAATTAGTGAAATGGAAGATTGTAGTGTAGCACAAAGCCGCGTTTATTGAGGTGATGGTTTTATTAAATTCATAGCTGGATCGATAATGTCAGTGATGGCTTCCAGTTTTTCTTGACTATTTGTTTTTTTAAAATCCCAACCTAGCCACTTTGCACATGCGCTCAACATGCTGTCAATAAACCCTCTATGCAAAGGTAATTGAATCTTAGCCTCTTTTACTGCTGAGTCTAAACGGTCGAATTCTATTTGTTGTAACGCAACCGGAGTATCTTGAATATTTGCATCAGAAGATTTTGCTGCGCTAATAATGGGTTTTAGAGCATCCAATAACTCATTTGCAACTTTATAAGCAGGTGATTTTTTACCATATTTGTTATCTAAATCTGTTAATTTTTTCTCCATTGCCTCACAAGCATTCACAAATTTTTCTCGGTTAATAGTCATTTTGTATTCGGTTGTCTGCGGTTGTTGTGCTGGACTCGTATCAGAGTTTGTTCCTGTTGAAAAAAAATTAAATCGCTCAAAAAACCCTGCTTGTTTTTCAGGCTGACTTGTTACTTGCGCTTTGGGAGAGGCTCCATACGTATTATGTGGTTTAGTGATCTCAGTCCAAAATTGTTCGTAAGTTTGCTGACCCTCCATTATTGACCGAAGACCAGGAACGTTGTTTTTTTTCCTTTTTCTAAGCTCAATATTTAACTGATTTACTAGTTTCTGATCTCTTTTATCCTTTGCTTTTGCTTTTTCTCTTTCAATAAGTCCATCTATTTCTTTTCGTCGACGTCCATGTTCATCATCAGTATAGACATAAGCTTGTATACTACCAACAGCAACACGTTGAATACCTAACATGGGTGGTCGTGTAACGACTTGCACATACATTCCACTACCTTCACCGCTTACAGCGTGCACTTGTGCATTAGTAAACCCTAGTTTCTTTAGCTCATTATAAAATTTTTCTGCTAGGCTCGGAGCAGGCAAAAGACCCGCTTCACAAGAAATTAGACAAATATCCTGAACCAATTCTCTTTTTTCCATGCTGACAGCTGTTGCGAATTTCTCGGCCAATTTTTTCGGGTCCATACCTCCAATCGTTTTACGCAAATCATCTGTATGTCCCATGAAAAATATAGGGGCATCATGGCTGACATAAGAATCTAGCGCACGTTTGGTACTTAACGTTTTATCACTGTCTAATTTGTTACCACTTGAAAACGAACAAAAAGCATTTGCAGCTTCATCATCACTTTTAGACGCGATAACAATAGGCTTTGGCATAAACCGTGCTCCATCAGTCAAGAAAAACCCACTGAATCAGGTATAACCTAAATAATAGACTATTTTATGCACTTGCAACGAACATTTATGAAAAAATTATTACAAACTAGTGTTTTATGTGAACAATAACTCCTGAATTAAATACAATCTGTTGAAACAGCTTGAAACCATCCTCACATCTCAAACGAAAAATCCGCATAGCTCCCTTTAAACCTAAAAAAATCAGTTGAAATCTGAGATAATGCGAAACCTTATTGATTTGTAAGGTTTAAAGGATGAAATTACCCGAAATAGAGACTCACCAAAATGGTGAACCGTCAAAGCCAATAAAAAAGTCAATTTGCGCATTAATTGAGGATGAAAAATTAGCAGTTGATACATTCGGTGGTCGAGTTCATGTTGAGCGCCCTAGCCCCTTCGCGGTATTTGTCAACAAAGATGTCGCC
>JAJZSG010000043.1 GCA_021849905.1 Pseudomonadota bacterium | reverse complement strand
CCTCAAAGTTAATAATTGCATCAACAGGTAAGTAATATTGTGCGGGAACATTAGTTCCAGACAAGAAAATTTCATCTCCATTATCGGAAACTAATTTTACCATAGGCCGCATATCACGACCTGCTGTGCTGCTTCTCTGCTTCGCGTCAATAACAACGATATTACTCAGACCAGTCAGCTCGTCTGTTTGACGATTCATCGTAATACCTTCAACCAAATCAACAAATTTTAACTTACCGCTAACCTCTGATATCACTGGATGAGTATGTGGATCCCAGGTTGCAATAATCTGACCGGCTTCAACGGATGAATGGTCTTGAACTGAAAGCACGGCACCATATGGAAGCTTATAGCGCTCTCGTTCACGACCAAATTCATCGGCAATCGTCACTTCACCAGAGCGTGATACAGCTACAAGATTACGATTTTCATGTGTTACTGTTTTAATATTATGTAATCTAATAACACCTTTATTTTTGATTTGAATGTTATTTGCAGCAGTTGCTCTTGATGCAGCACCTCCAATATGGAACGTACGCATCGTTAACTGTGTTCCAGGTTCACCGATTGATTGCGCTGCAATAATCCCAACGGCCTCACCCGTATTAACTAAATGACCTCTCGCTAAATCACGACCGTAACAGTAAGCACACAATCCAAAGCGTGTAGTACATGAAATAGGTGATCGAACCAACACTTGATCCACACCTAATTTTTCAAGTCTATCTACCCACTCTTCATCGAGTAAAGTCCCTGCTTTTACAACCGGTTCGTTTTGATTAGGAATATAGACGTCAGTTGCGACTACTCGACCCAATACACGCTCGTGTAGTGGTTCAACAATGTCACCACCTTCAATCAATGGCTGCATAAGCACACCATTTTCAGTACCACAGTCAAGTTCTGTTATCACTACGTCTTGAGCTACGTCAACTAATCGCCTCGTTAAATAGCCTGAGTTAGCTGTTTTTAGTGCCGTATCAGCCAAACCTTTACGAGCACCGTGCGTGGAAATAAAATACTGAAAAACGTTTAAACCTTCGCGAAAGTTAGCTGTAATAGGCGTCTCAATGATAGAGCCATCTGGAGCAGACATCAAACCTCGCATCCCTGCAAGCTGTTTAATCTGAGCAGCAGATCCTCTAGCCCCAGAGTCTGCCATCATGAATATAGGGTTAAATGAATTTTGCTTAACCGTATTCCCTGCTTTATCAACAATTTCTTCAGTGGCAATATTTGCCATCATTGACTTCGCAACCATCTCTGTGGTCCGCGACCATATATCAATGACTTTGTTGTATCGTTCACCATTAGTAACAAGACCCGAACGAAATTGCGACTCAATTTCGCGGACTTCATTATCAGCCTGATCGATAATGGATGCTTTATCCTCTGGAATTTGCATGTCCTCGATACCAATAGACGCACCAGCTCTTGTTGCATATTTGAAACCGGTATACATCAACTGATCAGCAAATATAACTGTTTCCTTGACACCGTAAGTTCGATAACAATGATCTAAAACTTTAGAAATGGCTTTCTTTGTCATGGGTTTATTCACCTGAGAGAAAGGCATTCCCTTAGGCAAAATCTCAGACAATATTGCACGACCAATCGTAGTCTCTACCAGTTCATAATTGAGCGAATGCTCTTCTTTTTCCGAAGGCATTCGAATTTTAACTTTAGCGTGTATATCAACCAAATCATCTTCGTAGTAGTTTTGGGCTTCCTGAGTACTGCCAAACACTTTACCCTCACCCTTCGCGTTAATTCGCTCACGCGTTAGATAATACAAGCCTAAAACAACGTCCTGACTAGGAACTATAATTGGTTCACCGCTCGCAGGCGATAATATATTATTAGTCGACATCATCAAAGATCTTGCTTCAAGCTGTGCTTCTATTGTCAACGGGATGTGTACGGCCATCTGATCGCCGTCGAAATCTGCATTATATGCTGTACAAACCAAAGGATGTAATTGTATAGCTTTCCCTTCTATCAAAACGGGCTCGAAAGCTTGTATACCCAAGCGATGTAATGTGGGTGCGCGGTTTAAAAGAATTGGATGTTCGCGAATTACATCTTCCAGAACATCCCATACAACGGCTTCTTCTCGGTCAACCATTTTCTTTGCTGCTTTAATGGTTGTAGCTAGACCTCGAAACTCAAGCTTACTAAAAATAAAGGGCTTAAACAGTTCCAAAGCCATCTTTTTAGGCAGGCCACATTGGTGCAAACGTAAAGTTGGCCCTACTACAATAACGGAACGTCCGGAATAATCTACGCGTTTACCTAACAAATTTTGTCTAAATCGACCTTGTTTACCCTTTATCATATCAGCCAAGGACTTCAATGGACGCTTATTCGTACCAGTAATAGCACGTCCCCTACGACCATTATCAAGCAAGGCATCCACAGATTCCTGCAGCATACGCTTTTCATTTCGTACAATAATGTCTGGAGCATTTAAATCTAACAACCGCTTTAATCGATTGTTACGGTTAATAACACGACGATATAAATCATTTAAGTCAGATGTTGCAAAACGACCACCATCCAAAGGGACAAGGGGACGTAAATCAGGAGGAAGAACAGGCAGAACACTCATAATCATCCATTCTGGTTTATTTCCTGACTCATAAAAAGCTTCTAGTAGTTTAAGGCGCTTGGTAATCTTTTTAATTTTTGTTTCTGAGTTAGTTGTCGGGAGTTCTTCTCGCAACGATTTAATTTCTTCTTCCAAATCGATCTGACGTAGCAAATCTCTGATAGCTTCCGCACCCATTCTCGCATCAAATTCATCGCCATACTGCTCCATCGCATCGAGATAGACTTCATCATTAAGAAGCTGGCCGCGTTCTAATTCAGTCATACCAGGGTCAACTACGACGAACGCTTCGAAATACAATACACGCTCAATATCACGTAACGTCATATCCAATAATAGACCGATACGTGAGGGCAATGATTTTAAAAACCATATATGAGCAACAGGACTTGCTAATTCAATATGCCCCATACGCTCACGACGTACTTTAGCTTGAGCCAGCTCAACACCACATTTTTCACATATAACACCGCGATGTTTCAAACGTTTATATTTTCCACACAAACACTCATAATCTTTAACTGGACCAAAAATTTTTGCACAGAAAAGACCGTCTCTCTCAGGTTTGAATGTTCGATAATTGATTGTCTCAGGTTTTCTTACTTCACCAAAAGACCAAGAGCGCACCTTTTCAGGTGACGCTATGTTAGTTGAAATTTTATCAAACTCTTCAATTTGGCCCTGTTGCTTGAGTCGGCCAAGCAAATCACTCATTACTATAGTAGCCAAGTTTATGTCTCCAAAAATGGTCAATCAGAACACCCGTGACTACTGTTAAAGTCTGCCACGGTAGATGGTTTTAATCGTATTCAAATGCCTAATCATGATCCAATTCAATATCAATGCCCAGTGCTCGAATTTCTTTTAACAACACGTTAAATGATTCCGGCATACCTGGATCCATACGATGATCACCATCGACGATATTTTTATATATCTTGGTTCGGCCTCCAACATCATCTGATTTAACAGTTAACATTTCTTGTAAGGTATATGCAGCTCCATAAGCCTCAAGTGCCCAAACCTCCATCTCGCCGAAGCGTTGACCACCAAACTGAGCCTTACCACCCAGCGGTTGCTGAGTAACCAAACTATATGATCCCGTTGAACGCGCATGCATTTTGTCATCGACCAAATGATTTAACTTCAGCATGTACATATATCCAACAGTAACAGGATTATCAAATTTTCTACCTGTTCGCCCATCAATCAACTGTGTTTTGCCATCCAAGGGTAAACCCGCCAAATCAAGCATCGCTTTGATTTCAGATTCATTTGCACCATCAAAAACAGGCGTTGCCATAGGAACACCGCCACGTAGATTCTTTGCAAGCTCCAGGAGCTCATTATCGCTTAAAGAGTCAAGCTCAACTCGCTTCATACCATCATGATTATATATTTTGTGTAAATAGTTTCTAATTTCAGAGATAGAACGCTGCTGATCTAAAAGCTCTGAAATACGAAGACCGAGGCCTTTTGCAGCCAGACCCAAATGAGTTTCTAAAACCTGTCCAATGTTCATCCTAGAAGGTACGCCCAATGGGTTTAACACGATATCGACCGGTGTTCCATCTTCCATATATGGCATATCTTCCATTGGAACAACAATTGAAATAACACCTTTATTTCCGTGACGACCAGCCATTTTATCACCAGGCTGAATTCTACGTTTAACAGCAAGGTAAACTTTAACAATTTTTAAAACACCTGGAGCCAAATCATCGCCCTGTACTATCTTTTTTCGACTATCATTAAAGCGTTTTTCAATTTCCTTTGTTAGCGACTCCAGTTGTTTAGACGACTGCTCTAGCTGTTGACTAATTGCATCATCTTCAAGTCGAATATCAAACCATTTATCACGACTTATGCTGAGCATATACTCGTTAGTTATCGATGAACCTGGTTTTAAACTACCTGGACCACCACTAGCGATAGCGTTTAATAAAAGGTTATAAACACGTTGATAAATATCTTCTTCACGAATCCGTCTTTCATCAATCAAATCCTTACGAACAGAAGCCAAATGTTCTTCTTCTATACTCTTTGCACGAGCGTCCTTTTCGAGACCATCACGAGTAAATACCTGAACATCGATAACTGTTCCATTCATCCCTGATGGGACACGTAAGGATGAATCTTTAACATCAGACGCTTTTTCACCGAAAATAGCTCGTAACAGTTTTTCTTCTGGCGTTAGCTGAGTTTCACCCTTTGGTGTTACTTTTCCCACCAAAATAGCACCAGCAGACACTTCCGCACCTATGTATACGACACCAGAATCGTCAAGATTTGCTAAAGCAGACTCACCCACATTAGGAATGTCCGCTGTTATTTCTTCGGTACCCAATTTAGTGTCTCGGGCAATGCAAGTTAACTCTTCGATATGAATAGTAGTGAAACGATCATCCTGTACAACTCTCTCAGAAATCAAGATAGAATCTTCAAAGTTATAACCATTCCACGGCATGAATGCGACAAGAAGATTTTGCCCTAGAGCCAACTCGCCCATGTCAGTGCAAGGGCCATCAGCCATAATGTCTCCACGGCTAATTTTGTCTCCTTTATTTACAACCGGAATTTGATTTATACATGTATCTTGATTTGATCGGAAATATTTAGTCAGGTTGTATATGTCTACACCTGTTTCACCAGCCGTTGTTTCATCATCGTTGACCCGTACAACAATGCGTGAGGCATCAACCAAATCGATAATCCCGCCTCGTTTAGCTACAACGCACACACCAGAGTCTGATGCAACTGTTCTTTCCATTCCAGTTCCGACTAGTGGCTTTTCAGCTCTTAATGTTGGAACAGCTTGTCTCTGCATGTTAGATCCCATCAAAGCACGGTTCGCATCATCATGCTCTAGGAAAGGAATCAAAGATGCTGCAACAGAAACAATTTGCTTAGGCGAGACATCCATATAATTAATTTTATCTGGCGTTGTTAACGAAAATTCATTTTCATGTCGACAAGGTACCAAATCCGCTGTTATGAAACCTTTCTCATCAACAAACACACTCGATTGGGCAATATATTGATCTACCTCTTCTATAGCAGATAAAAACTCGATTGTATCGGTCACTCGACCATCTATAACTTTTCTGCATGGTGTCTCTATGAATCCGTATTCGTTTGTACGAGCGTATACAGAAAGAGAATTTATTAAACCAATATTAGGACCTTCAGGAGTCTCAATCGGACAAACGCGACCGTAATGCGTTGTATGCACGTCACGAACTTCAAAACCCGCTCGCTCTCGTGTTAAACCACCTGGCCCCAATGCTGACACACGGCGTTTATGAGTAATTCCTGAAAGTGGATTAACTTGGTCCATAAACTGTGAAAGCTGGCTGGAGCCAAAGAACTCCTTAACAGCAGCAGAAACAGGTTTCGCATTTATCAAATCTTGGGGCATCAAATTTTCAGACTCAGCGAGACTTAAGCGTTCTTTTACAGCTCTTTCAACTCGAACCAAACCGACTCTAAATTGATTCTCTGCCATTTCACCAACGCTGCGAACTCGTCGATTACCCAGATGATCGATATCATCAACCATTCCCCTACCATTGCGAATGTCGATTAAAGTTTTGATAACAGCAAGAATATCTTCTTTAGTTAGAGTACCAAGACCTGTGTCTTCTTTCCGCCCCACTCGACGATTAAATTTCATACGTCCGACAGCTGACAAATCATAACGTTCATCAGTAAAAAATAAATTTTTAAAAAGTGCTTCTGCAGCTTCTTTGGTTGGGGGTTCACCAGGTCTCATCATGCGGTATATTTCGACTAAAGCTTCGAGCTGGGATGATGTAGGGTCTATTTTTATAGTGTCTGAAATGTAAGAACCATGGTCCAAATCATTTGTATAAATCATATCAAATTCATGGATACCTCGTTGGATCATCGCATCAAGATGATCCATTGTAATTTCATCATTAGCATTAGCAATTAACTCACCAGTCAGGGTGTCTATAATATTTTTCGATAAAACCTTTCCAATCAGATAATCACGCGGAACGATCAAGTCCTGCATATTAGACTTTTCCATCTGCTTAATATGACGAGCGGTTACGCGACGACCCTGTTCAACAATGACTTCATTCGTTTCTGGAACAATTATATCAAATAGCGCAATTTCCCCACGTAAACGAGCAGGAATTAGATCAATATGAAATTCTCCGCCCTTCAAATGACACGACGTTGACTCAAAAAACTCGTCTAGAATTGTTTCAGTATCATAACCTAGCGAACGTAATAAAATACTAACAGGTAATTTTCGACGTCTGTCAATACGTACAAAAACACAGTCTTTGGGATCAAATTCAAAATCCAACCATGAACCACGATAAGGAATTATTCTGGCAGAATATAAGAGCTTACCCGAAGAATGAGTTTTACCCCTATCATGTTCAAATATAACACCTGGTGAACGATGTAATTGTGAAACTACCACTCGTTCTGTTCCATTAATAACAAAGGTACCGACATCAGTCATCAAAGGTATTTCACCCATGAACACATCTTGCTCACGTATATCTTTAATTGGTTTTGTTTCTCCTGATGCTTCTTTATCAAGTACAACAAGTCTTATTTTAACCCGCAAAGGTGCGGAGTAGGTCAAACCGCGTAATTTGCACTCTCGTACGTCAAATGCAGGTTCTCCTAATCGATAACTTACATATTCTAAACGGGCATTACCAGAAAAACTGTTAATAGGAAAAACGGATGTAAAGGCCGAATGCAGCCCAGTTTTTTGATAACTGTCTACATCAAGATCTGTTTTTAAAAAATCTCGATATGATTTTAACTGAATTTCAAGCAGATTAGGAATTTCCATTTTATCAGCTTGCCTACCAAAGCTCTTGCGAAATCGTTTTTTCTCAGCATGCGAATATTTTATGTTAGCAACTGATACGGCCATGGTGGTTCCTCTATAAATTAGTGATGTCTTCAAACACGTAAACCCAGCCATGAAACCATGGCTGGGTCATAAAACACGAATTGTAGAAATTATTTAATTTCGACAGAAGCACCAGCTTCTTCAAGCTGTTTTTTGATGTCAGCGGCATCAGCCTTAGATGCTGCTTCTTTAACAGTAGATGGTGCACCTTCAACTAAATCTTTTGCCTCTTTAAGACCAAGACCTGTTAAAGTACGAACAACTTTAATTACACCAACTTTATTTTCCCCAAAGCTTTTCAAAATAACATCAAATTCTGTTTGCTCTTCAACAGCAGCAGATGCAGCAGCTGGTCCTGCAACAGCTACAGAAGCAGAAGCAGCAGAAACATTAAACTTTTCTTCCATTGACTCTATAAGCTCAACAACTTCCATTACAGACATATTCGAAATTGCGTCAAGAATTTCATTTTTTGATACAGCCATTTCTAGCTCCTAAGTTAAAATTTAATTAAAATTATCGTGTCAAGCTACTTTTGCGTCTTTAATTGCCGCAACTGTTCTTACCAGTTTGGCATGAGGTTCTGCAAGAGTACGAGCAAGTTTCTCAATTGGGGCTTTCATAACATGCATTAGCTTAGCGATTGCTTCATTTCTGGTTGGTAAACTCGCAAAAGCATCAAGATGCTCTATTCCGTATACTTTACCACTTACAGACAAAGCCTTAATCTCAAGCTTTTCATACGTTTTAGAAAACTCTTTAAGTAGTCTTGCAGCATCGCCTGGAGCTTCTAGCGATAACGCTACAAACAATGGGCCAACCAGCAAATCACTCAGGCAAGAAAACTCTGTTTTTTCAAATGCTCTACGTGCTAATGTGTTAGGTACAACGCGTAAATAAACATCAGCCTTTCGAGCAGCAGCACGAAGTTGTGTCATCTGATTAACAGTTAAACCACGATAATCAGCAACAACTGCTGAAATAGCCTTAGAAGCAACAACAGCTACTTCTTCAACAACGGCTTTTTTTGCAGCTAAAGTTAACGTCACGTTACTGACCTCCTAAAATTGTACAAACCACTAGGATTTGACGGTTATGGTGGCCGTCTCAATACTGACGAGCCGGTTCACCGTCTGCGCAGGAAATTAAGCAAAAGCACCTGCGGTCTTCGACGGCATTGTACCGAAGTCTATGCCGTGAATTCTAAAAAGGGTAACATATTACATCGGAATTGATGATGAATCAATAGACAAACCGGGTCCCATTGTTGTGGATAGAGTTATCTTCTTAATATACATACCTTTCGAAGATGCTGGTTTGGCTTTTTTTAAATCCAACAAGAGGGCCGTAATATTTTCCAGCAAGTCATCGGCAGCAAAGTCAACCTTACCGACTGTGCAATGAATAATACCGTTTTTATCTGTCCGATATCGAACTTGACCAGATTTTGCATCTTTAACAGCTGCTTCAACATTCATCGTTACAGTACCCACCTTAGGATTAGGCATTAATCCTCTTGGACCAAGAATTTGCCCAAGTTGTCCCACTATTCGCATAGCATCAGGAGTTGCAATAACAACATCAAAATCCATTTGACCAGCTTTAATCTGTTCAGCCAAATCTTCAAAACCAACTAAATCAGCGCCAGCATTTAAAGCTTTAGTCGCATTGTCGCCCTGTGCAAATACAGCAACACGAACTGATTTACCCGTGCCTTTAGGCAGATTCGTAGCCGATCGAACAACTTGATCAGATTTACGCGGATCTACACCTAAATTTACACTGATATCTACACTTTCACGAAACTTTTCGGTGGCAAAGGATTTAAGTATAGCAATTGCCTCTAATGCTTTATATGACGCTCCGAATACAACCTTTTCTCTTATTTTTTTTTGTTTTTTACTTAACGTTGCCATAATAAACCCTCACTCTAAACCTTCAACAACAATACCCATACTGCGCGCCGTTCCCGCTATGCTTCGAACTGCAGCATCTAAATTAGCAGCTGTCAGATCAGGTTGTTTGTACTTGGCTATATCTTCTAGTTGAATTCGTGTAAGGGTGGCAATTTTTTTTGTATTTGGTGTCGCACTACCGCTCTTCAACCCTGCTACTTTTTTTAACATGACAGATGCTGGAGTGGTTTTAATTACAAACGTAAAACTACGATCACTATAAGCGGTAATAACAACAGGAGTTGTTATTCCTGGTTCAAAATTTTGAGTTGCTGCATTAAAAGCCTTACAAAACTCCATAATATTAAGACCGCGTTGACCCAGCGCAGGTCCTATGGGAGGACTAGGATTTGCTTTACCTGCAGGTACTTGCAATTTAATATACGCTTCTACTTTTTTAGCCATAACGACTCCTTAATGGGTAATGCACCATTTCACTTTTAAGATTACTTTGGCTCCCCTAGTTACATATTCAAAACTTAAGTTTTTTCAACTTGACCAAATTCTAGCTCCACAGGCGTAGAACGGCCAAAAATTAAAACAGCAACCCGTAATCTATTCTTTTCAAAGTTAACTTCTTCAACAACACCATTAAAATCTACAAAAGGACCTTCTTTAACTCGCACTACTTCTCCTGGTTCAAAAAGCACTTTAGGTCTTGGCTTCATAACTCCATCTTCAACACGTTGCATAATTGCCTGTGCTTCTTTGTCAGATATAGGAGTAGGTGTCTGACTAGTACCGCCAATAAAACCTAAAACTCGTGGTATTGCTCGAACCATATGCCAAGTCTGATCATCCATTACCATATTAACAAGGACATACCCAGGGAAAAATTTTCGCGTACTTTTTCGTTTTTGACCAGCTTTCATTTCAATAACTTCTTCTGCTGGTACAACAACTTCACCAATTTTGTTTTCAAGATGATTATGTTGAGCTCGTGCTGTTATTTCACGCATAACGAAACCTTCATAACCAGAGTATGCATGAACAACATACCACTGTTTAGATTTATGTTCTTCCACAGTCATATCAACCCAAGTGTGTTATTTTACCTATAGACCACATCATTCCTGAATCTATACCCCAAAGAATGAACCCAGTAACAGTAACCATAATCATAACGATTGATGTGGTTTGTATTGTCTCTTGGCGTGAGGGCCAAACAACTTTATCTAACTCTATTTTTGCCTCTTTAGCGAAATAAATTACTTGCTTACCCTGTGTTGTTAAAGCAACAAGAGTTCCAATTGCTATTAACCAACCAAGCCAAATCAGCGCTAATACAGATGAAGACAAATGAAAATAATATGTAACAAAAAAAACAACAACCGTTGTTAAAGCAACCGCCAACCAAGACATAACTTCAAGTAATTTCAATTTAGAATTATCTTTGTTTTTCATAATATTCTGGTAGTTGGCAGGCCAGGAGGGAATCGAACCCCCAACCTGCGGTTTTGGAGACCGCCACTCTGCCAATTGAGCTACTGGCCTAAGTTTAAGGTATAAGAGCAAAAAACTCTTACACCACAAATTACTACTCTATAATCTTAGCAACGACACCCGCCCCTACGGTACGACCACCTTCACGTATAGCAAATCTCAAACCTTCATCCATTGCAATCGGCGCATGCAAGTTTACTACCAACTGAACGTTATCTCCTGGCATAACCATTTCTATACCTTCAGGAAGATCACAGGTTCCTGTCACGTCTGTTGTTCTAAAGTAGAACTGAGGTCGATAACCATTAAAAAACGGCGTATGACGACCACCTTCATCTTTTGACAAGACATAAACTTCTGCCTCAAATTTCGTATGAGGCTTTATAGAGCCAGGTTTAGCTAAAACTTGTCCTCTCTCAACATCATCACGTTTTGTACCACGTAACAAGACTCCAACATTATCTCCTGCACGACCTTCATCCAGAAGTTTACGAAACATTTCTACACCGGTACATGTTGTTTTCACTGTATCGCGTATACCAATAATCTCAACTTCTTCTCCGACTTTAACAATTCCACTCTCAACGCGCCCTGTAACAACAGTCCCACGCCCAGAGATTGAAAATACATCTTCTATAGGTAATAAAAAGCTTTTATCGATATTACGAACCGGTTCTGGAATATAAGAGTCCATTGTTTCAACTAGTTTTTCTATTGAAGGAACACCTATTTCGCTTGTGTCTCCTTCCAGAGCTTTTAGTGCAGAACCAACTATAATAGGTGTATCATCACCGGGAAAATCATATGAACTAAGCAAATCGCGAACTTCCATCTCAACAAGTTCAAGCAGCTCTGGATCATCAACCATATCGGCTTTATTCAAATACACAACAAGAAAGGGAACACCAACCTGGCGAGACAACAGAATATGTTCCCTTGTCTGAGGCATTGGGCCATCTGCAGCAGAAACAACGAGTATTCCGCCATCCATCTGAGCAGCACCAGTAATCATATTTTTTACATAATCAGCATGACCGGGGCAATCAACATGAGCATAATGTCTATTAGCTGATTCATATTCAACGTGTGCAGTAGAAATAGTAATGCCTCGCGCTCTCTCTTCAGGAGCAGCATCAATTTGATCATACGCCTTAGCAGTACCACCATATTTTTTAGCCATTATTGTCGTAATTGCTGCAGTCAATGTTGTTTTACCATGATCAACGTGCCCGATTGTTCCCACGTTCACATGTGGTTTTTTACGCTCAAATTTTTCCTTTGCCATCGAAAAATCTCCCCAGTTGAGTATTTTTATATTTTATGGTGCCTACAGCTGGAATCGAACCAGCGACCTCTTCCTTACCAAGGAAGTGCTCTACCGCCTGAGCTATGTGGGCTTCATGTACTAATTTGGTATATCTTATAAAATTGGAGCGGGTGATGGGAATCGAACCCACACAATCAGCTTGGAAGGCTGAGGTTCTACCATTGAACTACACCCGCCTAATTTTTACTTCTCGTTTTATTTTTAATTTTTTACTGGTGGAGGGGGAAGGATTCGAACCTTCGAAGGCAGAGCCGTCAGATTTACAGTCTGATCCCTTTGACCGCTCGGGAACCCCTCCAAAAAGATTGCCATTTTGTTTTATTACATGACTAATGTCAATACCTAAGCGCATTAACTCAAATTAACGTGCTTAAAAAATAAAACTTATTGCACAAAAATATTTCTTACTTCTATTGTGCAATAAGTTTTTAATTTACTATGTGGTGCTGGCACCAGGAATTGAACCCGGGACCTACTGATTACAAGTCAGTTGCTCTACCAACTGAGCTACGCCAGCTTAATTACGAGATACCAAATACAAATATTTAGCATCTCCTTTTTAGGAATAAACTCCTGGCAATGACCTACTTTCACATGGGGAAACCCCACACTATCATCGGCGCACGAATGTTTCACTGCTGAGTTCGAGATGGGATCAGGTGGGTCCAAACGGCTATGGTCGCCAGGAAAAACAGTTCAAGTCACGTGTGCCTTGGGCAATCGCCT
>JAJZSG010000042.1 GCA_021849905.1 Pseudomonadota bacterium | reverse complement strand
GCCCAGCAGATTCCAATCGCCACATAGCCACCTTAGCAATCCAATATCGAAATAATTCCGCTTGCTTACGCGCGCAGCTCGGATTAGTCCGAGCTTCGTGACAGGCACTTACCCGGCGATTGTGACAAGATACATTTTATCCTAAAAAAATTAGTTGAATACTGAAAATCATATTGAAAATGAAATTTACAGAAATGTAATATAGAGTTGTCATGCTTAGAAGGTATTCTGAATGGGTATTATGTGTCCTTAGGTCATCCATTACTTACATCAACGACACATTCAATGCTATCATCGCGCCATTAAAATAACTTGTAAAAGCCACAAGATAACATCATGGAAACCGTCGCTGAACAGATGTCATTACATACCTCAACCCATCAAATTCTTAAAGACTACTATGGCTTTGACTCTTTTCGACCACCGCAAGAAGACATTGTCAATGATGTCATCGCAGGACTCGATTTGTTGGTGCTGATGCCAACCGGTGGAGGAAAATCCTTGTGTTATCAAATTCCCGCTATATTAAGGCAAGGCACAGGGATCGTGGTGTCGCCTTTAATTGCCTTAATGGAAGACCAAGTTACTGCTTTAAAACTACAAGGTATTCGTGCGGCTTATTATAATTCATCCCTAAATAGTGCCGATTCTCGTAGCGTATTAAGTCAGCTTCATAATAAGGAACTGGATCTACTCTACATTGCCCCTGAGCGCTTATTAAGTGAGTCCTTTATTGACCGCTTACAAACCTGCGATATCGCCTTATTTGCAATTGATGAAGCTCACTGCATTTCACAATGGGGGCACGATTTCAGACCGGAATATGCCGAGCTTGGTCAACTCAAAACGCATTTTCCAAACATCCCAATCATCGCACTGACCGCGACTGCCGATATTCAAACGCAAAAAGACATCGTTCGTAAATTAAACTACCAGCCCAAACACTACATTGCCTCATTTAATCGCCCGAACATCTATTATCACGTGCTTGACAAAAATAATGCCATTAAACAAATTGATGAATTTTTAAAAACACAAACCGAACAATCAGGCATTATTTACTGTGGAACACGCTCTGCTGTTGAACGCGTAGCGTCAAAATTAGTGGAATTGGGGTATCGTGCACGAGGTTATCATGCAGGTCTTCCTCACGCTGAGCGACGAGAGGTTCAGTCCCTATTTCGATATGATAAAATTGATATCGTTGTTGCAACTGTCGCATTTGGTATGGGGATAGATAAACCTAACGTTCGCTTTGTGGTGCATCACGACCTTCCCAAAACCATTGAAAGTTATTATCAAGAAACAGGACGTGCCGGACGAGATGGCCTGCCCTCAAGAGCCTTATTATTATATGACCCCGCAGATAGCGCCCGATTACGTTCCTGGATAACGGCAACACCCCTTGAAGAGCAACAACGTATTGAATATCATAAACTTAATCACATGCTTGCATTTGCTGAAGCCACACATTGTCGTAGACAAATTTTATTAAGATATTTTGATGAGTCCTATGAGGACGCTTGTCGATATTGCGATGTCTGCGAAAACCCACCGCAAACAGCCAATGCCACGATTGATGCGCAAAAGTTTTTATCCTGTATTTATCGATTAAACCAAAATTATGGTCTTAATTATGTGATTGAGGTTCTTCGAGGAAGTGAAGCAGAAAAAATCAAGCAAAGCTCACATCATCAATTATCCACATTTGGAATTGGTAAAGATAAATCAGCAGCTTATTGGAAACAAATCGCCTGGCAACTCATCCATCGTGGATATTGCGTGCAAGATATTGAACATTTCAACGTATTACGCCTTAACAAAAAGGCCATTCCTATTTTACGTGGGGAAGAAGAAATTATGCTAACCGTTCCTCGTATCAATTTAAAAAATTCAACAACCAAGAAAAAAGATCGTGCAAAAACCGATATTACTAAAAACTCAAATCCTCGTTTTGAACGCTTACGAAGCTTGCGCCGCACTTTAGCTGATGATGAAAACAAGCCACCGTTCATGATCTTCAGTGATGCAACCTTGCATGAAATGGCTCGAATTAACCCGCAAACACTCGATGAGATGCTTGGTGTTCCTGGCGTGGGTCAATACAAACTCGTGCATTATGGTCGGGCTTTTTTAAACGCATTACAAACTGAAGAATAATAGTGTATTACTATGAGTAAAAGTTAGGGGAGCAATCGTCACTATCCATTTCAGAAATTTCCTTTTTAATTTCTTCTGCATCATATGAAAATGCATCCATGATATCATTTCGTGCCTGCTCATGTTCTGCTGTTCTGAAACTATTGACGAATTGATTAAATGCCCTACAAATTCGACCAAACATATCACCTATCTCTACCCTTAAACTATGACCAAAATCAGACAAATAACGTGCTGTATCGTTAATAAGTCTATACGCACTGGTTACAAAACGATTACATGAATTATACACCGGGTTAGGTGACGATGAAATGGGTATATTCATTGAGTCATCAGATGAGAAACAACATCCACTAACACAATTAGATAGAAACCAACCAGTTATTGATGTTTTATTTTCAGAATACATAAATAGCGATACATCTCTGCGAACAGCTGCACTTGATGAAGCCCTTGCGCAAAAATATAATGAAAAACATCTATTATTTTTTGGTTACGCCAACAAAGAATTAGAAAGAGTTGTCAATAAAGGGGTTAATGTTGATAATTTTATTCGTATCTGTCTTTCCATTGCAGATGATGATAAACAAAAAAATATCGATATTATAGCACCCATAAGAGAAGACCAATTTATTGAGTTAGGTCTTAACTACAAATCCTATAGTCAGGTCACTTTTGTATGTAGCAAAAATAACCTCGTTCACCATAACGTCATTTATACAAATCCATTCTTACCAGAACGACCCCAACTGCGTGTCATTAATTTGCTTCGTTTTGATGGTAATACGTTCAAAAAGCTTGTCGCAGCCTCTCATCCATTCAAACTTTGTACGGGAGATCAATCATTATCTGACGAAAATGGATATACGCTATTACACCATGCAACACATCATGGTCACAGCGAAATGGTACGTTACTTGATAAATAACGGTGCGGATGTAAATATAACCACACCCGCACCAACTGGTGTGCAACAAGACATCAAACATCCAAAGATGACAGCATTAGATATAGCACTTTCTACGCAACATCGTGATACGATTGCAATTCTTCTTCTTGAAGCGGAAGCAGCGATATCACCGGCTGTAACAGGTCAATTTCATGCTATTCATCTTGCTGCAAGAAATGGACGGCTTGATATCATTGAAAAACTGATTACCCGCGATCCAGGACTTGTACATATCCAGGATACGTTTAATCAAACCGCTTTACTATGGGCGGCGTCTAAAGGACATAGTGATGTTGTAGCGTTTTTTATCGCTCAAGGCGTCAATGTCAATATAGCAACACAAGTCATTGACAATGAAAAAAACGCTTGCTACCACCATAATTACTCCCCTCTAGATTGGGCGATAGAAGGCAATCATAATACAACTATCCAAATCCTTATTCATGCAGGCGCTAAGGCTAATGATTCCCTTAATATGATTCAAAAAAGGAAACTCCATCAATCAATAAAAGATGGAGAATTGAATGAAACACAGATATTAATCCAGAATAATTATGCACTAATCAGTGAAATTATTGATGATGAATATACCGCGTTAGATCTTGCTATATTTTATCAACAAGTCGAAATCGCAAGTTATTTGATTATCGAAGGAACAGGTTTTAACTTAGCAACACGGCTGCCCGCTGATCACAGCGATCGCGAACATCATAATAACTCACACTCAGACTGGACTATCACAAGGGGGCGTGGTGCCAGAATAGAAGGAATTAACGATGTTTTGGTAGCTCATGGTCTTTTTTCTTCGGGACAAAAGCTTAAAGCAGGCACCATAAGAGCATGTCCGGAAAGAGTAGCACCACCAAAAAAAAACATTATATACGCAATTTAATATAATTTGAGGCTTTTTATTCATGGAAATAGGCGTGTAATGTGTAAGGCAATAAACCAAAATTAGCAATATAAAATCAGTTATCTATACTTAACTCATAGCAATCACTTTTCAGTCGGTGATGAGATAATGTATAACCCTGAAGAAATACCGTTGCCGGCAAACAGAAAACAAGCGTCCGGTTTAACGGCTCGATATAATTCGCTTAATGATATTGTGGACGATCCTCTAGGCAGAGCTTTGGCATTTGCTCAAGATAAAAAATATTCTGATTGGTTGAATTTTCAAATGAAAAGCTTCATTATTCGTGAGCGGGTGATGAACCAAGTTGTTCATGTCAATATTGATGGCGTGATGACTCCTTTAACTAATCCGGACACAAACCTTCCCTTGATATATAGTGATTTTATTACTGATAGATCAGGTCCAAAATTTGGGGGTTATTTAAATGATGCGCCTGGCACGGAGTATTTAGAGGGAAATGCAGACTCTCAAATCGTATCAGAATTGATTAAATTACAAAAAGAAAAAACCATTCAATATTGTCAAAAAAATAATTTGCCAATTCCAGATGAAGAATCTCTGAATGCAGCAGTATCTGTATTTGAACGAAAACATAAAACCCAACGAAAATTATCTGATTTTGATTTAACGGCAAGGGAAACCAATTTATTGGAGCGCGCCGTTAAAGCTGAGGTAGAAAAAAAATTAACTCCGGAACAGGGTCTAGAACTCAATAAAAATCCAAAATTAGCCAGCACGATTGGTAAAACAGCCTGGCAGTATGGGGGAATTATTGATACGAAACTGGTTAGTGAGTATCTTGAAGCCATCGTGCCTAGCCCAATTACGTACGAAAAAGCCGTACGTAATCGAATGGTTTACCCGACAGATCCTGATTTTAATCAGTTTATTGAACCACCGCGTTATCAATTTACTCATATGTTAATTGAAGGTGTTGGTAAAACGGTGCGACAAGAATATTTGAAATTTTACGAACATATTAACGAACCAGTTCCTGCAATTAACCTTTATCGAAATGATAGTTCTGGTGTCCCTGATTTAATATATGGATTAGGAATACCCTTTATGGAGGCATCCATTGAAAGTCTGGATGATAATGGCAAATTAAAACTAACAACAGATCATAGCCAAGTTGAAATTGGTGATATTATCTGTGATAACAGTTCAATTTTCGGAAGAATATTTAGCCCAAAAAATAATTTTGACGCGGCTTGTACTTCTCTTCAACTAAAAGGCATTACCGAAGAAAAGATTAAGAGTGCCATGATTGCCGTAGCTGATGAGGGAATGGGGCAGTCGCAAGTTTTTGAACATACGTTGCGTTATCTTGTTAATGATCCAACGCTTGACGCTAGTCAGAAGGAAGCAAGTCAACAGGTGTTTAATCAGTATAAACAGCAAGAGCAATTTATAGAGTCTGGTTTGATAGCTGAAGAAAGTGCCAAGAAAGAAGGTCAGTCACAAAGTTTCCGTCGAAAAAACAGTTCCGAAAAATTAATCGGTAACATTTCGGATACAGCCCCCTTCGTAGAAGGTATTATGAAAACAGCATCTAATTCCAACTCACACAATCAATCGGATGCAAAAGCCCACCTCCAAATTATTATGTTAACGACCTTAATCAGCGTAACGCGATGGGGAGTTAATGCATCAAATCATGAACACGTAAAAGATACACACGCTCACATAACGCCAGAAGCATTTATGGACTCAATAAATAAACGCTCTTATGAAGGAGATGAATCAACAGAAATTAGAAAAAAATTAAAACTCAATGATATTTCAATAGAAGAGGCCAAAATTAGATTGGACGCTTATAAAAAGGGGTTTGAACCTATCTGGGAAACTATCCAAAAAAACGAATTTTTTTATCAATTAGTCGAGCACTATAAAGAAGCCAAAAAAGCATTATCAAACGACCCAAGCAATATTAATTTACAAAATGATTTAAGTGATTCGCATTTTGCATTAAAAAACGAACTGAATAAAATAATCACTGAACAGATGCCGGACTTAGCAGAAAAACTAGATCAATTTACCCCAGGCGAAAAACAAAAAAAAGAAGCCCTTAATTCAATCATGGAGCAACTTGTAGAAGCAATTGATTTTGGATATGATCGAGAACTCAAAGAGGCGCATGTACTACCCCCAGCTTCTCCAAATACCTCCACAATCTCTATTGATTATAAGTCTAGAATGCAGGCTGCAAAAACAGCCTGCACTAAAAACATTGAACAGGTCGTTACTTTATCTAACACAAGGTGAGCAATATGAATTACTTGGATATCATCAACCCAGGTCATCCAGTTAAACGAAATTTAATGGGTGATAAACATATTGAAACAAAAATTGAAAGTGCTGAAGCCTTTAAGCATGAAATATTATTGTGCCACAGAGCATCTAAAACGCCAGTATTTACACATATCAATATAACAAGTGGCGAGCTTGACTGGCCACCACTCGATGGTTTTGAGCCAGAATTTAACGGTTATGGAAAAGATATTATCATTCAGGGAGTCACAATTAATTCTTCAATAGTCGAACGCGAACTACCTGAGCGAATCACCTTAACGTCCTCAATCATCAATGGCGACTTAGTTAATAATAACTTCAAAAAATCCAATTACAGTCAAAATACCTTCAATAAACGAGTTAGCTGCACAGACTTTCAAAGATCAGATTTGAGCAACGTACTGTTTAACGACGAAGTTAGTGACTGCAGCTTTATTAATGCGCGACTTCATAAAACTGCTTTTAATGCAAGGGTAACTGGATTCACTTGCTTTTCAGGTGCCGACTTTAATGGGGTAGAATTTAGCGCTGACTGCGATAACACCGTGATATTTATTGGCTCTAATCTATCTGAGCAAGCAATCAGGCCAACTGGCGGAATTCAAACCGTCGATAATTTAAAAACGGCACTCAATGCAGGTCAATATACCGATGTCCAAGTAGAAAAACTCCATAGTATATTCTCGTTAGCCTGTATTGAGGTTGAAGAATCGTTAGACGTGTTTTCAGGCATGCGTTATCACCTGAATGAAAACCATTATGACCATATTAATCAGGCAAAAGAGACGTTAGAAGAGTATATGCAAAATAATCGTTTAACTCCTGGGCGATAATTCCTGTAAAAACATAATTAATTAACCATCATCTGTTGCGCTTTTGCAATCGCTTTACGAATTGACTGTGCATCAGCTGATTGCTTAGGTGCTAATTTTAACAACTGTTGCCAATAATCTATGGCCCGCTGAAATTGATGCTGATTATAGGCATCCAATGCCAGCATAGCCAGTGCATCGGGCTGGTTAGGGTCTTGTTTTAGTACGGTTTCAAATACATCACGAACCGCATCATCAAATTGCTGATTGTTGAGTTGCCATAAGTTTTGTGCATAATTAACCATAATACGAATATCCTGAGGCTTTAATTGATGCGCAACTGTAAACGCATCTTGAGCCAATTGCCACTGCTGCTGGCTTGCATAAAGCCGACCCAATAAATACCAACCCTTCGCACTTTTTGGTTTTTTAACTAACGTGGCCTTAAGACTAGCAATCAATACAGACGGGTCGTGCATCGTCTTCAACGCCTCATCGACTTGGCGTCGCTTCACCTGATTTTGTACATAATGACGCCAGGCAGAACCACTTCCCCAATGCCAATAAGCTAACCCCACAAATAAGATTAAAATAAGCGCAAACAGAAAAGACGTTCCGCGAGGAAGCGATCGATGAAGTGGATAAAGCGCGAGCACCAAAGCCAATAGAAGTAAAATTAACAAACACGATAATAATAATAATAACCATTCAGTCATTGCGCACGCCTTCGGGTCGATTTTTAAAACACGTTACCCAAAAAATAAAAACACCGAGAATCATGAACACCATCGGACCAAACCACAACAAAGCCGTCACGGCTTTGACCGGCGGCTTAAATAAAATAAAATCCCCGTAACGCGCCGTTAAATAATGAACGATTTCATCATCACTGTGACCATCCTTAACCAAAGCATAAACTTCTTGACGTAAATCCTTGGCAAGCCCCGCATTCGAATCAGCTAAATCCTGATTTTGACAAACAAGACACCGTAATTCTCGAAGTAAATGACTAAACTGCGCGTCTTGTTTTGGGGTATCTAATGGATATAGTGAATTCGCAAAACCTGCGATTTGGATGGTCGATAATACACAAAATAAAAACAGGCCTTGCAGACACCGGAGTCTAGGCTGTTCGTAGCAGCAAAATAATCGTTTTTTTAATACCATCACGCCCTATCCAAACGATTAATCATGGGCACAAAAACATCCTGCCACACGCGTTCCGTTAAAATGCCCGCATGACGATAGCGAATAATACCCTGTTTATCGATTAAAAAAGTTTCTGGCGCACCATACACGCCTAAATCAATCGCGACACGCCCACTCAAATCTGAACCAATCAATCGGTAAGGATTTCCCCACTCTTGCAGCCATTTCAATGCATCGGGTTCGCTGTCTTTATAATTAATCCCATAGATTAAAACGCCTTGTTGTGCAAGATGTAATAAAAACACTTGCTCCTCACTACACGCTTCACACCAACTAGCCCATACATTTAATAAAACCACCTGACCATGAATTTGGTTCGCAGATAACGTATTATTGTGATGACCCAAAACGGGAAGCTCAAACGACGGCAGCGTCTTTCCTAACTGGACTGAAGGTAACTCTTGAGGATCAAGTGATAATCCTCGCCATAAAAAAATAGCGATAATAAAGAATAATAAAAACGGGACCACACGCCAATATCGGTGCCTCATGTCATCACCTTGTGTCTAGCTGAATAATAGCGTCTATCCGTTAAAGCCAATAATCCACCCAAGACAATGGTAAGACCTCCCCACCAGATCCAGCGCACAAAGGGTTTATAATACAAACGCACAGACCAGGCGGATTCATCGAGTGGCTCCCCCAGAACAATATAAATATCCCGAAACGGGGTCACATCAATAGCGGACTCCGTCATCGCCATACGTCCGACATCATAAATTCGTTTTTCGGGATAGATGTCAACATGCCGAGACGGGCCACTAATACGAAACTGCACGCGACTGCCATGATAATTAGGCCCTGATAATTCCGTTTCTTGAAGAAACTCAACCTGATATCCCGCTAGTGGCGCTCTTGTGCCAGGTGCCATTTTGACATCATCCTGAACACCATAACCCGTTGATACAGCTATCCCTATGACACTCACAGCAACACCAATATGTGCGGTCAGCATGCCACAATACGCCTGGCCTACCTGAAATACACCACGTTGCAAAATACGTTTATACAAAGCATAAAGCGTGCTAAAAATCACCCAAAATGCCAAAGCAAGCCCTAAAAAAACGGACGTATTGATTCCCTTTGCCAAAATAATCAATAGTAATACAGGCAAGCACAAACTACATATCGCAATCCAACCGAGTTCGTTTATTAAGCGCTTGATATAATCGCGTTTCCAACGTAAATGAACGCCTATCCCCATGAGCAATAACAAGGGGATCATGAGTGGTATAAATACCGTATTAAAATAAGGTGCGCCCACTGATAATTTACCTAGGCCTAACCCATCAATTAATAATGGATAAACCGTTCCCATTAGTACGGTTAGCATTGTGACGGCTAGAAAAACATTATTCAACAATAAAGCACTTTCCCGAGATACGGGTGCTGGATGATCACGACGTTGCAATGTTTGCGCACGCAACGCAAACAGCAGCAATGAACCGCCAATAACTAAAAATAAGAAAACAAGAATATATAACCCGCGTTGTGGATCAACAGCAAAGGCATGAACAGAGGTTAATACACCAGAACGCACTAAAAAAGTACCCACTAAACTCAAAGAAAACGCCGTAATCGCTAACAACAGGGTCCAGGCAACAAATTGTTGTCGCGCTTCACTCACAGCTAACGAATGCAACAGCGCGGTTCCCACTAACCAGGGCATAAAAGATGCATTTTCAACCGGATCCCAAAACCACCAGCCCCCCCAGCCCAGTTCTCGATAAGCCCACCAACTGCCTAACGTAATGCCCGCCGTTAAGCAGCACCAAGCCGCTAATGTCCAGGGTCTAGCCCACTTTGCCCAAACGGTTTGAACATCACCCAACCACAGGGCTGCTAAAGCAAAAGCAAAGGCAACTGAAAAACCAACATATCCCATATAAAGCATGGGGGGATGAAATAGAAAACCGGGGTCTTGCAAAAGTGGGTTCAGATCGCGCCCTTGCGAATTTAAAACAATAAATTGCCGTGCAAAAGGATTAGACGTCATTAACAAAAATAGAATAAAACCGATACTTAAAGCGCCTAATACGACAAGAACACGGATTCTAAACACATCATCAAGACCACGACTGAATTGATTAACAGCGAGCATCCATAAACTCAAGATTGCAACCCATAACAGCATCGATCCCTCATGCCCCCCCCAAACCGCACAAAACTTATAAAACCAGGGTAATGACACACTTGAGTTGGCCAACACATAAGCCACCGTGAAATCATCCGTTATGAAGCAGACGGTTAGACAACTATAAGCCAACACCACAAAAATAAATTGACCGTTAACATACACGCGCGCTGCACGCTGCCACTCGGGTTTCTCAAAACACAGGCCAAGGCTGGGTAAAATAACCAATAGAAACGAAAATAGTAAGGCCAGCACCAATGAAAACAAGCCTATCTCAGCAATCATTTCGATTTCATCTCACTTAAAGCATCACGAACTTCCGGAGGCATATATTTTTCATCATGTTTGGCCAATACCGTGATGGCTTTAAAATGTTGATTATCCAGTAGTATTCCATGAGCGACAATTCCCTGCTCCTCGCGAAATAAATCCGGCAAAATACCCGTATATGTCACATCCAACACCTGCTTATAATCGGTTAATTTAAAATGAACCGTCATATCGCCCAAGTCACGAATGACGCTCCCCTTAACAACCATGCCGCCTGCGTGAATCATCTGTCCTTTAACCGCCTGACCCAATGCGATTTGACTTGGGGTATAAAACAAACTGATATTCTGACGTAAAGCATACAAAACCAAGCTTAAAACGACGCTTAATACAACCAACATCAGCAGAATAAAACCGAGTTTACGTTTTCGTGCAGGCTTCATCTTGAGGGCCTTTTAAACCATTGAAGCAATTCTTTACGAATATGCCTACCTTGCCATTTTATAATGAGTGCATTAACGCAAAGCACGCCTAAAACCAATCCGTAAGCAGGCCAAATATAAATTGAATAACCATGCATGCCAAACCAATGAATCAATTCGTTCATAAGCCCTCTCCGCCAATCAGCTGTTTAACCCACGCTTGACGACGCTCACGTAACAATAATTCTTGTCGTGCTTTTAGCAAAATGATTGTTAAACAGTAGAATGAAAAACCCAATAGAGTAAATAAAAGTGGATACAACATGCTGGCATCAATTTTAGGCTTTGAAAGAATGGATAAAGTCGACCCTTGATGCAACGTGTTCCACCAATACACTGAATAGTGAATAATCGGCAAATCAACCAAACCCACCAACGTTAAAATTGCCACCATTTTATCGCCCTGTGTCTTATTTTGATAAGCATGTCCTGTTGCTAAAATAGCCGTATATAAAAACAATAGGATCAATTCAGACGTCAAGCGAGCATCCCAAACCCACCACGTTCCCCACATGGGTTTACCCCAAATGCTTCCGGTAACCAAAGCCAGAAAAGCCATGCAAGCGCCCGTTTGCGCAACGGTCATTAACATTAAGCCCGCGAGTTTAATTCGCCAAACCAATAGCAATATGGCGAGAAAGCCCATAAAGGCGTACAAGGCCATCGATAAAAACGCACAAGGGACATGCACATAAATAATGCGAAAAGCATCCCCTTGCTGATAATCCGCTGGCGCAAAAACCAGCCCCCAGAATAAACCAACCGACAAACTGATAAACATCACCACAGCAAACCAGGGAATCAAGCGACCGCATAGGTTATAGAATACTTTAGGCGACGCCAATTGATATAATAATTTCCACATAGGGAATAATAAAGTCAATAAAAAGAGATGGAGTTTATCATTTATTTGCTCTATTGTCTGCGTCGTGACATCAAAAATAGAGCAAAAATATGAGTTTATGGCGCATTATCGGGGTACATATTCAGAGCTACGACCTATTGAGTCACCTTCATCCCCTGCCGCTAAGAAAAAGCTACCCATAAAACGCGCAGTACTCGTTAAAATCCTAGGCGTTATATCAATGAGTGCTGTGCTAATGGCAATCAAAATAAAAACCGCGCAATCAAATGTTGCGGCCAGCACATATAAAATCCAGGAAAAAATAGGCGATGGATTTCTCTCTTGCTCGACTCGAACGACTGGTTCCTCCACATCGTGAACTGGAGCTAAATCATTGACTTCATTCTCTTGCAATGCAGTCATCTGATTCACCAGATTGTTCAACATGTTGAGAATTGCCTGTTTTGATTCGATATCCGGAAGGTTAACAGCGTATTGCAGCAGGTAAAACAACGTGCTGGCTTTAGTCGGCATTGTCTCTTCTAACTCTTCAACCGGAATACCTGATAAAACGGCAGCATAACTACAAAATTGACTGACATTACACACTTGACCTAACGTTTCTCCACCAATGGGTTGACGAGATTTTTGTGAGACCACTCTAAGTTGATAATCTCTAGTGTCACCAATTGAATTTAAAAAGAGGTCTAGCTGTGTTTTAAAAAAACGCATATTCGCTTCTTCATCTTCAGAAGCCAGGGTATTATTAATACTGTAGATGGTGTCTGTATCTCTGTCTAATAGGAAAAAAAACTGATGACCTCCGTCAAGATTGGTATTTTGAATTTGTTCTCGTGAAGTCAAATTTTTTCCAACCCCTCTGATGTTGAATGCCAGTTTTTGATGCATTAACAATGATGGTTTAAGACCTGATGCAATTTTTTTTGTATTGCCTGTATCGTAAATCGTTCGTTCTACGGCAGCAGTCACATCTGACTCTGAAAGACTTGCCGGTATCCGTATATCCAAAGGAATATTTAAAATGGATTTTTTAATAACAAAAAATCCCCCAGATGATAAAGGTTGTCCTGCTTCATCATCAGCAATTCCCGCCATTAAAAAATGGCCAGTAAATTAGCGGATCATAGATGATCTAGTAATTAATTTTTCGTAGACTATGGTCACGATATTATTTTACTTAGGAAAGCT
>JAJZSG010000041.1 GCA_021849905.1 Pseudomonadota bacterium | reverse complement strand
TTCCGATCTGACTATTTGAGTTGGACGATATCCAGATGCATAGTGTTGCGAAAACACCCAATTTACTGTGGGCAGGTCGTTTAAAAAAGGCTATGACTGAATGCGAATTGTCTGATTTGTTAAGCCAAAAACTTATGCGTCAGCCGTTGTGTGTGTCGGGATCAGTAAAACCTATACAAACATTAGCCTGGTGTAGTGGTGGCGCAGAAGACTATATAGTACAGGCCCATGAATTGGGTGTTGATGCTTATTTGAGTGGTGAGATTTCAGAGAGAACCTATTACCAGGCTCATGAGTTAGGTTTGTATTATTTTGCTTGTGGTCATCATGCAACGGAGCGGCTAGGTATCCAGGCGCTTGGTGAACATCTTGCCGTTCAATTTGGTCTTGCGCATCAATTTATTGATAGCGCAAACCCAGTTTAATTTTGGTATCATCACGCCAAAATAGTTAACCATCCAAAGGAGAACGCTGTGCATGACCGTTTCGCGGATTTTTTGCAAACTGAGTTGGCATCAATTAAGCATGATGGCTTATTTAAACCTGAGCGTGTGATATCAACACAACAGCAGGCGGATGTTCGGGTTCAGAATACCCCCTTGATTAATCTGTGTGCTAACAACTATTTAGGTCTTGCCAACCATCCCGACTTGATTTCTGAAGGTCAGCGTGCGTTGGCTGATTACGGATATGGTATGGCGTCTGTGCGTTTTATATGTGGCACTCAAACGCCGCATAAAGTACTTGAACGTGATTTAAGTCATTTTTTGGGTATGGAAGATACCATTTTATATTCGTCATGCTTTGATGCGAATGCCGGTTTGTTCGAAACATTGTTGGGTGAGGAAGATGCCATAATCAGTGATGCGCTTAATCATGCCAGTATTATTGATGGGGTACGGTTGTGTAAAGCAATGCGTTTTCGTTATGCAAATAATGATATGAAGGATTTGGAAGCGCAGTTGATTGCAGCGAAAGATGCGCGTTTTCGCTTGATTGCAACAGACGGCGTATTTTCCATGGATGGTATACTAGCTAATTTGCCTGCTATTTGTGAGCTGGCTGAAAAATACGACGCCTTAGTCATGGTTGATGACTCTCATGCAGTCGGATTTATTGGTGAAACCGGTCGTGGAACGTCGGAGCATTTTGGTGTAATGGGTCAAATTGATATTCTCACCGGTACGCTGGGTAAGGCTTTAGGTGGCGCTTCCGGTGGATATACGTCAGCAAATCGCACTATTATTGACTGGTTGCGACAGCGATCACGTCCTTATCTGTTTTCCAATACACTAGCACCGGTTATTACGCAAACATCCATTGCAGTACTTGCTATGATTCAGCAGCATCCTGAATTATTAAAAAAATTAAAGCGTAACAGTCTTTATTTTCGTGACGGATTATCCCAGCTGGGTTTTAAATTGATTTCTGGAGAGCATCCTATAATACCTGTGATGTTAGGCGATGCTGTTTTGGCCAGTGCCATGGCTGAGCGTTTGCTTGCAGAAGGGATTTATGTGGTTGGTTTTTCCTTCCCTGTGGTGCCCAAAGGGTTGGCACGTATTCGAACGCAATTGTCAGCGGCACATGAAATTCATCATTTGGATAAAGCACTAAGCGCTTTTGGAAAAGTTGGACGTGAATTGGGTGTTATTTAGATAGGAAGACAATCTATGAAATCATTAGTCAAAGCAAAAGCTGAACCGGGTATTTGGATGCAAGATGTACCTGTCCCTACCTTTGGTGTGAATGATGTTTTAATCAAAGTGATAAAAACGGCAATTTGCGGTACAGATATTCATATTTATTCATGGGATGAATGGGCGCAGGCAACGATTCCTGTGCCAATGACGGTTGGCCATGAGTTTTATGGTGAAATTGTGAAGGTGGGTCAAGAAGTACAAGGTATGCAGCCAGGGCAGCGCGTTTCTGGCGAAGGCCATATTACCTGCGGACACTGTCGTAATTGTCGAGCAGGTAGACAGCATTTGTGTCGAAATACCTTGGGCGTTGGTGTGAATCGTCCGGGGTGTTTTGGAGAATATGTTGTTATTCCTGCGAGCAACGTCATGTTGTTGCCTGATGATATTACAGCAGAGCAAGCCTCTATTTTAGACCCTTTAGGCAATGCAACGCATTGTGCGTTGGCGTTTAATCTCGTGGGTGAAGATGTCTTAATCACTGGCGCAGGTCCTATCGGGATTATGGCTGTCGCAATAGCGCGTCATATTGGTGCTCGTCATGTCGTGATTTCAGATGTGAATGACTACCGTCTGGATTTAGCAAAAAAAATGGGTGCAACCTGTGCTGTGAATATTAAGCATCAATCGATTCAGGATGTCATGGATAGTTTAGGGATGACAGAAGGATTTGATGTGGGTTTAGAAATGTCGGGAAATCCATTGGCACTAAATGACATGGTTCGTTCCATGAATCATGGAGGGCAAATTGCCTTATTGGGTATTCCACCCGAAGAAACAGCCATTGATTGGACTCAAGTGATTTTCAAAGGACTGGTGATCAAAGGTATTTATGGTCGAGAAATGTTCGAAACGTGGTATAAAATGATTGCCATGTTACAAAGTGGGTTGGATGTGTCCCCTGTGATTACTCACCGTTTCTGCGTTGATGATTATCAACAGGCTTTTCAAATTATGTCTTCAGGACAATCTGGTAAAATTATTCTGGATTGGTCATAAAACGGAGTGGTTATGTCGCAGTATATTTTTACCATGAATCAAGTGAATAAAGTTGTAGACAATCAGCGCTTTATTTTAAAAAACATTAATTTAAGTTTTTATCCCGGTGCCAAAATTGGTGTATTGGGTTTAAATGGCTCAGGGAAGTCAACATTGTTGCGCATTATGGCAGGTGTTGATAAGCAATTTGAAGGGGAAGCCAGACCTCAACCCGGAATAAAAATAGGGTATTTGGCACAAGAGCCTGAAATTGATTTGAAAAAAACGGTTCGTGAAGTGGTTGATGAAGCCGTTGTGGATATGAAAATGAAGTTGGCGAAGTTTGATGCCATTAGTATGCGTTTTGCTGAGCCCATGAGTGATGATGAAATGACTGCCTTACTAACCGAACAAGGTGAGTTGCAGCATGAAATTGAAGTCGGCGGGGGCTGGGATTTAGATAGAAAATTTGAAATTGCGGCTGATGCGTTACGCCTTCCTGATTGGGATGCGAACGTTGGCTTGTTATCGGGCGGAGAAAAGCGTCGTGTGGCGCTCTGTCGATTGTTGCTATCCAATCCCGATATGCTTTTGCTTGATGAGCCTACCAACCATTTGGATGCTGAAAGCGTAGCATGGCTTGAACATTTCTTGCATGAATTTCCAGGCACTGTGGTGGCCATTACCCATGACCGGTATTTTCTAGATAATGCGGCTGAATGGATTTTAGAATTAGATAGAGGCGAAGGCATTCCTTATAAAGGTAATTATACCTCCTGGCTTGAGCAGAAAAATGAACGTCTGGATCGCGAACAAAAACAGGAGGCTTCTCATCAACGCTCAATAAAAGCAGAACTAGAATGGGTTCGAACTTCACCCAAAGGGCGTAATGTTAAAAACAAAGCCCGTCTTGCACGCTTTGAAGAAATGAATTCCAAAGAATTTCAAAAGCGAAATGAGACTAATGAGTTGTATATTCCGCCAGGCGATAGGTTAGGTGATTTGGTCGTTGAGGGGATTCATATTCGCAAGTCCTTTGGCGATAAATTATTGTTTGATGACTTAAACTTTAATTTACCCAAAGGGGGCGTGCTTGGAATTATTGGTCCAAATGGTGCTGGAAAATCAACATTCTTAAAAATGTTGACACAACAAGAAACACCGGATGAAGGTCAAATACGCATAGGTGAGACAGTTAAGCTAGCTTATGTCGATCAGATGCGCGATCATTTGGATGATAATAAAACAGTTTGGCAGGAAATATCTAACGGGCATGATATTATGCAAGTTGGTGCGTTTCAAATGCCGTCACGTGCTTATGTGGGTCGATTTAATTTCAAAGGGTCTGATCAGCAGAAAAAAATGTCCCAATTGTCTGGTGGAGAGCGCAATCGAGTTCATTTAGCGAAGTTATTGCAACGAGGTTGTAATGTTTTACTGCTCGATGAGCCTAGTAATGATTTGGATGTGGAAACACTCCGCGCACTAGAAGATGCCATTTTAACGTTTCCGGGATGTGCGATTGTTGTTTCGCATGACAGGTGGTTTTTAGACCGAATTTGTACGCATTTAATGGCGTTTGAAGGCAACTCTCAAGTGGTCTTTATTGAAGGCAATTACAGCGATTATGAGGAAGATAGAAAACGGCGTTTGGGTGATGAGGCGAATAATCCTCACCGTATAAAATATCGTAGACTCCATGCTTAAAGAGGGTATTTCATGTTAAAGATGTTGTTGTTGGTTATTTCTGTGTGTATCGGACTCACAGCCTGTATTGAAAACGATGAATCAACCTATATTACCGATGATATGGGGTATGTTCACCACACAACGCACTATTTAAGAGACCGGCGTGGACAAAAATACTTCCCCTTGCAAATTCCATCGATTGGAAAAAAGCAATTCGTATTTGACCCGAAAGTATCCGCATGGGCTGCTTATGATGCGGAAGGTCATCGCGTGATGACGGGTAGTGCGTCAGGTGGGAAAGATTTTTGTGATGATGTTAATAAACCTTGCCGAACGGTAACAGGAACGTTTCATGTTTATAACAAACGTGATATCAACTGCAAATCAGGTGAATATCCCGTCGAGACAGAAGGCGGTGCAAAAATGCCTTATTGTATGTATTTTTTCCAGGGCTATACGATTCATGCGGCTTATGAAGTGCCTACCTACAGTTCCAGTCATGGCTGTATACGCGTATTACCCAGTGCCGCAAAATGGTTAAATGAACAATTTATAACCATTGGTACTCAGGTGACTGTTTTATCGTATGATGATGAAAATGGTGATGGTGATTGGGTGAAAAATAAAGCGGCTTAATCAAAGGTCAAACTTATTAAACTAAAGTTCAACGCAACATCATGTGAACGATCAAATTGTAGTCTAATACTAAGCTAATAAATTATTTTTTGGTCGTTTTATGCTTATAAACAGATTCAATAAATCATGGCTTGTTAAAGAAAATCACATTCTTCGAATGTTAGACAATATTGCCAATGCCTTTATCAATGGAATCGACTTAAATTTGGCATTGAAGCATTGTTTATCCATTATGTGTATAGGTCTGAATTGTCCTGTCGGTCATATTTATTTTGTTGATGATAACGATGAGTCACTAATTCCTAGTGATGTTTGGTTTTTGAGATATCCTGATAAAACACCGACGTTTCATGCTGTTACTATGAAGACTGTTGTCAACTATTGTGAGGATATTGTGGGTCGTGTGCTCTCATCAAGAGAGCCCTGTTTAATAGATGATGTCTGTCAAGACAATAACTTTTTACGACTAGAAGCCTGTAAAGCCGACAATCTTCATTCCGCAATGGCACTCCCTGTATATTCCGAGAAAAAAATTATTTGTGTTATAGAGTTTTTTACGGACGAATGTAAAAAGGATCGTGAGTATAATTTCCTCACTCTTAATCGATTAAGTGCCCAAATTAGTCGGTACGTTTCAAATAAAAATAAGTTGGACGAACTCAGTAAGGTTGTGAGCCAGTTACAATACGCTGTTGGGTCGGGGAAAATTGGTGTTTAGGAGTACAACCCAAAAAGCAACATCGTTAAATGGGATGAGCAAATGCATTTAATCTACGGAATTGTGCCTCATGACTTTGATGGAAATTACCAAGCATGGGAAAAACACTTCATCCGGATGATAGAGAACGAACAGAAGAGGAATTTAAGCGAGCACTCGAGGGGAAAAAGAAATTTGATACAGATTTTCGCATTATTACGCCTATGGGCGATGTTCGATATATTCATGCAACAGCAATCGTTAAAAGTTTTGGTGATGGTATCACGGAGAATGTTTTCGGTATTAATACGGATATTACAAAAGAGAAAACGCTTGTATTAGAGTTATCTAAAAAAACGGAAGAAATGGAGCAAATGAACCAAAGCTTAAAAAAACATGCTTATTACGATGCGTTAACAGGTCTGATGAATCGTAATTCTTTAGAAGATAATGCAACTCGAATTCTTGCTAAAAGTAAGCGAGTTAACTCCATTATTGCTGTTTTGTTTATTGATTTAGACGAATTCAAAAAAATAAATGACACCTTAGGACATTTGGTTGGCGATTTGGTGCTAATAAAAATTGCAAATAGACTAAAGCGAATTGCGAGAAAAGAAGACATTATCGCACGGTTAGGCGGAGATGAATTCATTGAGCTTATTGAATTAAAAGATACAACGTCTGGATTAAAGTATGCGGATAAAATGCTTCGATCGCTCAGTCAATCAATGCGAATTAACGCCAAGACGATTATTGTCAAAGCGAGTATTGGTATTGCCTATTATCCTCAACATGGCACAACCTTAAATGAATTAATCAATAATGCCGATAGTGCATTATTAAAAGCAAAAAACTCAGGAAAAAATCAAATCGTAGTTTGGGGTGGTTTACCTGTTGAGTAACATTCCCGGGTCATATTGTGTTAACCCGGGATACGGGGTATCAAATCCTAGGCTGCATCCTTGCTTTTATTCATAGGTTGACCAGTAGAATTGGGATTTGTATCTTGTGGTACGGCGATGATTTGCATCATACCAAGATTTCCCGATTGTTTACGCCCAATCAGCATTTCAACAGATAAGTTCTGCGTGAGACGCTCTTTGCTATTTTGATACACTACTTGAATAGGCAGTGTTACTTTCCACTGGTTTTCTTTGACCTTATCAATCTTAATTTCGCCAGTTTTCTGGCCACTCACATTGAGGCTTTGTGTTTTAATGGCTTTTATATTGCCTGATTTATTTATCGCGTCATTAAAGCCTAACCATCCTTGGTCGGTAAAACAGGGTTTAAGTTTTAGCAACTGAGCATCAATGTCTGCTGGCGTAAAGTCAAATGTTTGTAAAGCGGCTTTTTCCGCCCACATTTTTAAGACAGACTCATCTATGGTTGTGATTGATGCAGCAATTGGATAATCACAATTGATGACGGGGGTTGTTGCTGGTGCTGGTGGGGTTATAGGCGCTACAGGGGGTGTTTTAGGCGCGTCACTTGCATGGGCTAATGAACACAATAAAGTGCATAAAACCGCATAGCTTAGTCTTTTCTTCATAATGGTTTATCTCTGGTCGCGTAATCGGTGATAATTTACTGTGCCAGTTTTTTTATGCTATTTCAACGGGTTCGTGTTTATACTTTGCGTGAGCATTAAATAGACGATATCATTTACACAGTTTTATTCATGATTAACGAGGCAAGATGTTTGTTGTAACCGGTGGTGGGAGTGGGATTGGCAAGGCGTTGGCGCATGCATTAGCCACTCGTCACCAATCAGTCTTTGTAGTTGGACGTCATGAGTCTAGGCTTGCAGAAACAGCTGCCTTTTCACCAAAGATTGAATATTGTTGTGCTGATGTTTCATCAGATGCAGGACGTCACCACTTAAAAATCATGTTGCAAGATAGAGAGATTCAGGGCCTTGTGCATAATGCGGGGGTTATTGAGCCCATTTTACCCATTAACAAAATTGATGCTTTATCCTGGCAGCGGTGTATGGCTACGAATTTGGATGCTCCTTTGTTTTTAACACAACTGCTACTTGATAAACTTGAGCATGCGCGTGTTTTGAATATTAGCTCGGGGGCAGCATACTTTCCTGTTGTTGGGTGGGCTGCGTATTGTGTATCAAAATCCGCTTTATCCATGTTGACTCGGTGTTGGCAATTAGAATCACCATCGGTTGCCTTTGCAAGCGTGATGCCAGGTATAACCGATACCAATATGCAAGGATCAATTCGTGCAGCGGAATTTATGGACTCTGAAAAACGAGATTTTTTCAAACGGTTAAAACACGATGATCGCTTGATATCGCCTGAGACCGTGGCTGCTTTTTTATGCTGGTTATTGCTGGATGTGAAACGACAGGATTATGTGTCGAGAGAATGGGACATATACGAAACAAGTCATCATCAAGCCTGGCTTTTCCCCCCAAACCGCGTTCCGGCATTGGAGTAGGGTTATGAAACCTTTTATTTCTGCTGATGAGCAGATTGCTGAGTTAACCTTTCGCAGTATTGTGCTCGCGATTTTGTTAACCATTATTTTGGCTATTTCAAACACCTTTCTTGCGTTAAAGCTCGGCATCTTAACCTCGGCGTCCATTCCTGCTGCCATTATTTCCATGGGTATTTTGCGTTTTTTTAAACAAGCGACCATTCTTGAAAACAATGCCGTTCAAACGGCAGCGTCTGCCGGTGAGGCCGTGGCAGGCGGTATTGTGTATACGATTCCGGCGTTAATCGTCATTGAGTATTGGTACCATTTTGATTATTTGACTAATTTTTTTATCGCCTTTAGTGGTGGTGTTCTCGGTGTGTTGTTTTCTATTCCTCTACGGCGGTTATTAGTCAATGATAATTCATTGAAATTTCCAGAAGGACGCGCGATTGCGGAAGTACTAAAATCATCCAGTGGTGCGATTGGAATGCGCGATATTGTTTATGGTAGTGCCATTGGTGCGTTGCTTGAGTTATTGCAAGTGGGTTTTAAAGTGGTTGCTGGTAGTTGGACGCATTGGTTTGTCGTGAAGCGCTCGATATTTGGATTAGGCGCTGGATTTTCGGCGACCATGATTGGTGCGGGTTTTTTGGTTGGTTTTGATATGGCGCTGAGTATTTTTATTGGCGCATTGATATCATGGGTAATTGCTTTACCCGTTATCAGTCAATTGTTTCCAGAGGCACTTAACCATCGTGCAACGCAAGATGCGGCGATTTTTCTATGGAACAGTCAATTGCGTTATGTCGGCATTGGCGCGATGTTATTTGCAGGTATTTGGACGTTTATAAAACTGATTAAGCCGTTAGCAAACACCATGTATTTGTCATTGCGAAATTTTACCTTCAAACGGATAAATAGGGTTGTTTTACCCCGTACTGATAGAGACGTTCCTATCCTATTTATCCTAGTTGGTATCGTGATTATAGCCGTTTTTTTGTTCTTGTTTTTTCAATTTATTTTTCCGTTAAGTGCGATTGGTTTGGACGGTGATTTTGCATCCAGTATTGTGTTTGGTGCAGTGTTATATGTACTCATTGTAGGTTTTTTATTTGCGGTGATGACCTCGTATTTCTCGGGTATGGTCGGCGTGACCGCAAGTCCTGGTAGTGCGGTGGTGATAGCCGGAATATTGCTTGCATCCTGGTTGTTTTTAGGTTTAATCCATACTTTGCTTCCAGAGCCATTAAATCCTGCTCAAATGAAAGCGGCTGAAGCTGTTATTATTATTATTGCCTCGGTTGTGACGGGTATTGCGGCAATTGCCATTGATAATACGCAAGATTTAAAAGTGGGGCAGCTCATTGGTGCAACACCCTGGAAGCAACAAGTGATGCTGCTTTTAGGCGTTGCGGTGTCATCATTGGTGATACCGCCCGTTATGCAAATTTTATTTGATGTCTATGGTATTGCGGGTGTGATGCCACACGCAGGCATGGATGTGAGTCAATCGCTGCCCGCACCAACAGCCGCACTTTTGGCTGCAATTACCGATGCGGTTTTTCGCAATCGTATGCCTTGGGATATGATGTTAGCCGGTGCCGCCATTATTTTTATTATTATTCTATGTAATCGTCTTTTGAAGTTACAGCGGTTTATCCAGTTATCTATTTTAGGTATTGCGATAGGTATGTATTTACCCCTGTCGTCATCGTTTCCATTGTTTGTGGGAGGCCTGATTGCTTTTGTCGTGAAAAAACGACTGTGTAAGCGTCATCAAGATGATAAAGCCATTAACCACAGCATGCAAACCGGTACGCGAATTGCCTGTGGTTTAGTGGCGGGTTCCGCACTTATTGATGTGTTGCTGGCGATCCCATTTTCTATTTATCATAGTCCTGATGCGTTGCGTCTGGTGGATGTAAGTTGGGATAGCTACGGTTCATTTTTGGCTATTCTTTGCATTGTTATATTGGTAATCTGGATAGATAAGCGTGTTTCTCGCGATTAGCGTTCTGTAAAATACTATTTTTAAAATCATTGACATTTTTATAAATCAGTGGCTAATATATTTATGACTAACTGAATTAGCTGTGTTAACTTTGGATAAAGGACATCTATCGTGAATAATATCAAACCAGTATACAAGGCAGTATTTTTGACAGTGTGCGTCATGATTTCTCCTTCATTAAAAGCAAACCATGCAAAAAATACAAGATATTTTTACAGCATAAACGAAGCTTGTAACTTTAAAAAGGATGGGTTTAACACCTCATTTGTGCTGTATTTGGGTGCATTTAAATCTCGACATAATGCTGATGAGTATGGAGTAGCACTTCAGAAAAAAATAAATCAACATGTTAACACCAAATTTAATTCAGCAAAATCGCTCTACAATGTTTACGTTGGACCATTATCAAGTGCTCGTGAACTTAATGCGATGTGTAACCGAATGCAAGAAAAACGTCCTGTACTTGAAGCCAAATTCCGGCCGAAAAAAGCCGTTAAACCAATAAAAAATGATCAATCCACCGACTCTACTTCATCGCGCCTGCTTTCGCCATCTGCATTCATTATGGAAAATCACCATGCAACGGACGCTGTAACGTCTCGCTCATACGCACCATCTACATTTATTACAACCATGAGTGTAGGCCCCGCTTGGCCTCATGGTGGACAAGCCCAAACCTTTTATTTGCAGCCCGAAGTTGAAAATACCTACACAGCTAATCAGCCAAAATCAGCTCTAGTTGATAGTGAGTTATTTATTGGTTTTGAACATGCGATACATTCAAAAATAAATGCGCAATTGGGGTTGGCTGCTGCATTCACCAGCTCAGCAGATCTTTCGGGTAATATTTGGATTGACACGGACCCTGACTTTAATAATTTTACCTATCAGTATTCTGTGCAACATGCGCATGTCGCACTTAAAGGAAAACTGCTGACCGAGTCTATGTATTCTTCATTAAAACCATATGTAGGTGCAAGTATAGGTGTCGGGTTTAACGAAGCAAAAAATTATTCAAACACAGCATTACTTGAAGAAGCGAGTGTTGAGCCCAATTTTGCCTCCAACACAACAACAACGTTTACTTATACCTTTGAAGTTGGTGTGCAGCTTATGATTAATCGTCAATGGCAAACTGGCATTGGCTACCAATTTGCTGATTGGGGGAAAAGCCAACTGGGAAGAGCCCCAGGACAGACCATAGGCAACGGGCTAAAAATCGACCATTTTTACACGAATGGATTGATGTTTAATCTAACCCATTTTTATTAGAACGTTTTTTGGTGGTGCCCTTAATTTCTTGATCTGATAGCATAGCTAACTTTTTCAGGGAACGAAGAAGATGGCAGTTGTGGGTGTATTTTGCCCTTATTGTAATGATAAAAAAGTAGTCAAAAATGGCAAGTCGATTGTTGGCGAGCAGAGGTATAAATGTCAAGTAAATGATTGTAGAAAAACATTTCAGTTAACCCATCGCTATAATGCTTCTGAGCGGTATTTGTCAACAAAGATGTCGCCTCAACTTTAAAAAAATCTACTTCACTACCTCATCCATACTGACGCACCGCGTCCGCGGTTTGTCGACTGCCATCGCCCGCGCCGTCCAGGCGCTCCTGCTCAAGCAGTTTTACGTTAATATTCAACACGCGTGTTAAATCATCATCGTTTGATGCCGCTATGATGTCCGGCCTGTTTTTCTTATTCGGATTGAGTGTCACCTTATCAGGTAATGACCAATCACGAGTCTGCCTCGACCAGCGCTCAGGATACTGTGCTTTAGCCGCTTGATAAATCCGATGTCTATTTGCTCTAATCGCTTTATCTGCACCACTATGGCGTTGTTGTGGTGTTACAAATTTAAGCGCACTGTGCAGGTGCTCATTGTTGTACCAACGAACAAATTTTTCCGTCCACTGCCGCGCATCTAAAATCGTTTCAAATTTATCCAGCATAGGAAACGTTGGATGGTATTTTACCGTCCGAAATAACGCCTCAGAATACGGATTATCATCGCTGACTGAAGGCCGACTGAATGATGACACAACGCCCAACTTTTCAAGCGTAGCCAGCATGGTTGCTCCTTTCATAGGTGCGCCATTGTCTGAATGTAAAACCAGCTGATCTCGAGAAACCTCTTCATCTAAACAGGCTTGGGTAATGAGATTAGCAGCGTGTGACGACAGCTCTTGCTCATGGACACTAAACCCAACAATCTTACGGCTGTAAATATCAATAATCATGTACAAATAAACGTATAATCCTGAAATCTGTGTAGGAAGATAACTAATGTCCCAAGTCCAAACTTGATTAGGGCCATTCGCATCAAAAGCCGTAGGACGATGATGCTTGGCTGAACGGCTTGCCAGTCGATGTGCCATCTGATTCTCTGCTCGTAAAATACGATAAAACGTGGATTCAGACGCAATATATTGTCCTAAATCAGCCAATAAAGGAATAATTTTGCACGGAGGAAGATCGCTATATGCCGCATTATTTGCTGTTGAAATAACTAGGTTACGTTGTGCTTGGGTTAATTTATTCATTGGCACACGCTTAACCAGCTTGCGTTGATCTTGAAACCCATTTTCTTTTTCCCAGCGCTCAATCGTGCGCATTGACAGCTCTAAAATATCACAAGCTTTACGCTTGCGCGCGCCAGCATGACAGGCTTCAGCAATCAAAATAACGGCCTGTTTTCGATCGGCCGGACTGATTAATCGTCCTCGGTTTCCCCCCAAATCAACGCGGCTTTTTTTTTCAAAACTAATAAGGCCGTTGCTTCAGCAAGCGCACTATTTTTTCGTTTCACATCTTGTTTTAGCTGTTTGTTTTCAATCCGCAAAGCCTTTAATTCAGCAAGGTTGTCTTGTTTTTTTATCACGGGTTCTTTTGTCATAAACGCATCTTTCCATTGTGTCAGTTGAACGGCATAAAGCCCGTTTTCTCTGCAATAAATCCCTACTGCTGTTTCATCGAGTGAGGCTGTCGCCATCAAGTGTTGAAAACGCTCAGGTCGTGATAGTGCTTGATTGTTTTTCGCAGGCTTCTCTGGATTAATTATAACACCATTTAGGCTTTTTCTTACCCATTTAGATAAAGTAGAATAACCAACATTATTCGCTTTAGCGATTTCCTTTACCGTTCTGCCATCTCTTGCCAATACTTTTTCAACGATAGCCTGCTTTGCCTCTGTTGATATTTTCCTCATATCTCATCTCCAATTGCCCCCATTTGGGTTTTCAATCAGAGGCGACATCTATCCTGACACAGGGGG
>JAJZSG010000040.1 GCA_021849905.1 Pseudomonadota bacterium | reverse complement strand
CTATCCGCAAGTGCAACATGACTACCTGGTTTTGCGTTTTTATCAAGCCAGTCTATGACGTTTTCTCTTAATCGCTCTCCTGCCAGAGGGTTTTTTGTGAAATGACGTAAATTGGCTAAAGACATTTTAGGAATTGCAAAAATAATTAATAATACGGCTGAAAAATAAAGCGTAATTGATTTGAATCTATGTAAGTTCAATTGGGCTAGCTGCTCAGGATGGCGTCTGGCAGTTAATAAAAACATTCCCATAACCTCAATGCCCTGTAAGGCTAAAGGCAACATTAAAACAAAGACTGGAAGGAAAAGACGGTTATAAAAAGCCACTTCAGCCGAGGCATCCCACAACAAAATACCGTACAGAATACTGGGTAACCATAAAAAATAATGCCGTCTATCTGTTTGTCGCAAAATAGCAGGAACAGCCAATAAAGCAAAAGGCCAAATCAAGGCCCAGTAATGCTTATCCAATAAAAAAGGAACGCTTCCATTAACACCTTTGCAATAAACCGGATTGGGAAATAATCGCCCGAAAAAATGCCATCGCCAAAAAAAATAGGGCATAAAACAGATGATAAAAGAAAAGCCAAATAATATGGTCTGTTTACAATTCGAATTTCGACGTCCCGCGACGTGTTCGCGGGATCCAGATTGTTCTAACTCTGTGCCATCATCTTTTGCATTGACCAAGATCTCTTGATCCCGCGAACACGTCGAGGGACGTGGGCCTTCTGAAGGTGAAATATAAGCACGCCCTAGTACTGAGTGTGATAAAGAGCGCTTAGAACAGACAGTCAACATGCCAGTCAAGCATAAGAAAAGCATCATCAATGCAGGCGCTTCAGGGCGAGTCATACTCGCAATAAAAAGACAAAAACCAGCACAAATAAAGGCGATTGAATCAGTTCCGTCTGTTTTGGGATAGGGATAAAAACGAAAGCCCGCACCCTTAAAAAGCAGTATCACCGAATAGGCTATTAATGCTTCATAAAGCGTCGTTTCTAAACCACTCACACTCCATATGACTTGCCCCTGATAGGCCAGCAACCAAATGCATGGTATCAATGCAAATCGCGCAGGAAACCAAAAACGAGACAAACTATATAGGGCAACGCAGGTCAAAAACAGCCCAATGCCCCCCACGCTTTTCAATACCACAACAGGGTCAACACCCAATGTTAAGGCGAAGCGCCCGAGAAGAACAAACAAAAAATTAGAGTATCCTTCTACAGGTAGTTCCCCAATATTCCAAACCAAACCAAAGCCTGATGCCCAGTTTTTAGCATAGCGCAGAGAGATGTACATATCATCAACAGTAAACGGCCAAATCGCTTGAAGTTGCAAGAAAAAAAAATAGAAAAAACACAAAACAAAAGCCACTATCATGGCTCGCTGACTAATTCGCATACAAAAACCTGAGTCTTTATAGCAAAGGATACCATAAACATCATGAAAATTTAGAAATATTAAGCTATCATAAGAGTTTTTGAAAAGCAGGATTATAGGAGTCGGTTTATGAATGTTGGTCAAGACAGTCTTTCAACCCAAGCACAATTAAACGTTGATGGTAAGATCTATCATTATTTCAGTCTTAAAACCGCTGATGAGAATCACTTCAACGGTATCAGCAAACTCCCTTTTTCTCTAAAAGTCTTGTTTGAAAATTTACTACGCTTTGAAGACGGTAAAACCGTCACAACAGACGATATCAAAGCCATTGCAAGCTGGCTTAATACCAAAACGTCTCAACATGAAATAGCTTATCGACCTGCGCGTGTCCTCATGCAAGATTTCACAGGTGTTCCTGCTGTCGTTGATCTAGCGGCCATGCGAACAGCAGTCGAAAAAATGGGGGGGAATCCTCAGCAAATATCTCCTCTTTCACCGGTTGATTTGGTGATTGATCATTCGATCATGGTTGATAAATTTGCGACATCTGATGCCATGAAAGTGAACACCGCCATCGAAATGCAACGCAATAACGAACGTTATGAATTCCTCCGATGGGGACAAAAAGCCTTCGCCAACTTCCAAGTCGTCCCCCCAGGTACAGGAATTTGCCATCAAGTTAATCTTGAATACTTAGGCAAAACTGTCTGGAGTAATGAACAGGATGGCGTGTTTTACGCATACCCTGATACGCTAGTTGGAACCGATTCACACACAACCATGATAAACGCATTAGGCATTTTAGGTTGGGGAGTCGGTGGAATTGAAGCCGAAGCGGCCATGCTGGGACAACCTGTTTCTATGTTAATCCCCGAGGTGATTGGCTTTAAGTTAACGGGTCAATTACCTGAAGGCATTACCGCGACAGATGTTGTGTTAACCATTACACAAATGTTGCGTAAAAAAGGCGTTGTTGGAAAATTTGTCGAATTTTATGGACCAGGCCTTGCCGAATTAACACTCGCTGATCGCGCAACCATTTCGAATATGGCTCCTGAATATGGTGCAACATGCGGATTCTTTCCTGTTGACAAAGAAACATTACGTTACTTGGAACTCACGGGACGCGATGAGCATACTATTAAACTGGTTGAAACTTACAGTAAAGCGCAAGGTTTATGGTATGAAAAGACTAATGAAGACCCCATATTCACTGACACACTAAGTCTGGACCTAAGCAGTATTGAGCCGTCTCTTGCAGGACCTAAACGACCTCAAGATAAAGTTACATTAAAAACATTACCTCATGAATTCGCGACTTTTCTTAACGAGTCTGGTAAACAAGCAGAAGCGAGTCAGGCGTTTACCGTTAAAAACCAATCCTTTTCACTTCATCATGGTGACGTGGTTATTGCAGCCATAACAAGCTGTACAAACACATCCAATCCAAGTGTATTAATGGCAGCAGGATTGGTCGCTAAAAAAGCAATTGAGAAAGGATTACAGCGTAAACCCTGGGTCAAATCATCACTGGCACCAGGCTCTAAAGTCGTCACCGATTATCTAAAACATGCCGGATTACAAACCTATCTTGATGAATTAGGCTTTAACCTGGTGGGTTATGGGTGCACCACATGTATTGGAAACTCCGGCCCCCTACCTGATGATATTAGCCACTGCATTACTGATAATGATTTGGTTGTTAGCTCGGTGCTATCAGGGAATCGTAATTTTGAAGGACGCGTTCATCCCCAAGTTCGTGCAAATTGGTTAGCATCTCCACCACTGGTGGTCGCTTACGCGCTTTGTGGAACAACCACACTGGATCTAAACCATGAACCATTAGGCCAAGATTCTCATGGAAAATCCGTTTATCTGAAAGATATTTGGCCAACCAATGCGGAAATTGCCTCAGAAGTCGCTAAAGTATCTGGAAACATGTTTCGGAAAGAATATGCTGATGTATTTTTAGGTGATGAGCAATGGCAAGCTATCACGACCGGTAGCGGTAATACCTATAACTGGGATGAAAATTCAACCTATATTCAGCACCCGCCTTTTTTCCAAAATATGAGCGCAAACCCTAAGCCTATCAAACCGATTAAACAGGCATACATTCTGGCTTTATTAGGTGACTCCATTACCACTGACCACATATCCCCTGCGGGCTCTATTAAAGCAAACTCACCGGCTGGTTTGTACTTAAAATCCAAAGGGGTCAGTGAAGCTGACTTTAACTCATATGGTTCCCGCCGCGGTAATCATCATGTGATGATGCGAGGCACATTTGCAAATATTCGTATTCGTAATGAAATGACGCCCGAAGTCGAAGGGGGTTTTACACGACATATTCCGTCTGCAACAACTATGCCAATCTATGATGCATCAATGCTTTATCAGGATGAACATCAAGACTTGGTTATTATTGCAGGTAAAGAATATGGAACTGGGTCATCGCGTGACTGGGCTGCTAAAGGAACTAATCTATTAGGTGTGAAAGCAGTCATTGCTGAAAGTTTTGAGCGTATTCATCGCTCAAATCTGATTGGCATGGGTGTATTGCCTTTACAACTTCCAGAAGGAACCACGCGAAAATCGCTAAAGTTTACGGGTAATGAGCGCATTAGTATTGATGTGAATGATTTACTAAAACCAGGTCAAAATATCGATGTGACTATCGAGCAGGACAATGAAAAATCATTAAAAATTAAAGTGCTTTGTCGAATAGATACCGCCAATGAAATTGAATATTACCGTCATGGTGGTATCTTGCAGTATGTTTTACGTAATTTAAAATAATTATCCAATATATACGAAAAAAATCTTATTTGTCTTTCCCGCGAAGGCGGAAAATTCATATTAAGAATGGGATCATGCCACTACCAGCATAGCTCCCCGCCTTCGCGGGGAAGACAGATTTGGGGTAATTCATTTTTTATGATATGTTTTTATTTATTTTTAAGGATGTTCAGTGCGCTCTCCTAAAAAAGTGTTAAGTGTATTTTCTCTCGTGATGATTAACGTCATTGCAGTAGATAGTCTCAGAACACTACCCATCACCGCAAAACTAGGTTTACCTTTAATTTCGTATTACCTGATTGCAGCGTTTACCTTTTTCATTCCTGTGGCTCTGGTCGCTGCAGAACTTGCCACGGCTTATCCAAATACGGGGGGTATTTATATTTGGGTTCGCGAGGCCTTTGGACGACGTGCGGGTTTTATAACTATTTGGCTGCAGTGGATATATAATGTGGTGTGGTATCCGACTATTCTTGCCTTTATCGCAGCCACCTTAGCTTACCTATTTTCACCAGAACTTGCGAATAATAAATATTATTTATGGACTACTTTGGTGGGTTTATTTTGGTTATTTACTTTACTTAACTGCTTTGGAATGAAGATTTCAAGTATTATTAGTATTCTTGGTGCATCATTTGGCACAATATTACCGATGATTGGTATCATTGTTTTAGGCATTATGTGGTTGATTCAAGGTCGACCTATACAAATCAGTGAAACCGCATCGTGGTTACCTGATTTCAGCTCGCTAGGCAATCTATCATTATTTTCAGCGGTGTTATTTGGTTTGTTGGGTATGGAAATGTCGGCAATTCATGCTGAAGAGGTTAAAAACCCCCAAAAAGATTACCCGCGAGCATTGCTTTATTCAACCATTATTATATTTTCTACACTCATGTTTGGATCGCTTGCGATTGTTATTGTTGTCGCACCCGATTCATTAAGTGTTGTGTCGGGTTTTATTGACGCATATGCCACATTTTTTAATGCTTATAATATGCCCTGGATGACATCGCTCACCGCGGGACTTATTATCTTAGGTGGGGTAAGTTGCCTGTCTGCCTGGATTATTGGCCCAACCAAGGGACTTATGGTTGCCGCTCAAGACGGCTCATTGCCTAAATATTTTTCAAAAAAAAACCAGTACGGCGCACCAACAATGACACTCATCATCCAGGGAATTATTTTTACCTTATTAAGCACTGTGTTTATTTTTATCGATTCAATCAATGCGGCTTACTGGTTATTGAGTGATCTGTGTGCGCAACTGGCTTTACTGGCTTATATTTTTATGTTCGCTGCTGCGATTAAATTGCGCTATAGTAAACCCGAACAACCCAGAGCCTATAAAATTCCAGGTGGAAGTTGGGGCATGTGGATTGTTGCAGGTATTGGCATTTTATGTTGTGCTCTAACTATTCTGATTGATTTCGTACCTCCCACACAAATTCCAATTGATAATATTGTATTTTTTGAAGCCTTTCTTATTGGTGGAATGATTTTATTTGTGATGATTCCTTGGTGCTTGGCAAGGAGAAATAGTAACTCATCTCCAGGTACGTCAACTTGTTCCCCATCACCTTAACATTTTCTGTGTATAAGGTGAGCTCATGAGGTTTTGGTGATCTTGTCCTGAGGTGAGAGCGTTCTATGGTTAGGTTGAACCAGTAGCAGCAGGCGAAGTTGAGACCGTTAAAGCGTCTTCCTCTTGAATTGACATGGAAGAGGCATTCGATAGCTTCAAGCGTTTTGTTGATGATGATCCAAAAAATCTGTTGTTTGAGAGCAGCAAATCAGCATTGTCTAATTTTCGTTTCTGTTGATTTTTTTTGCTCTGTTCGTATGTTAAGTCATCGACATTTACACCACCTAATGCTATTAAACTTGATATAGCATTATTTACCAAGTCCGATTCGTGGTTATCCGCCAATTTCTTTAAGATAGAATCAGCTGCATCGTTTATGTTATCCGATATGTGTTCTTTGTTGTGTGATGGGCTGGATAGATCGTTTATAGACATTAACATTTGAGGTGTTTCATTGATTAAATTTCGATTTATTTGATGATCTGCTAGGACCTGCAAATTATACAAAGCATGGAGTTTCACTTCATAGCACGCATTGCTAAGCGCCGCTTGCAGTGTCATAAACATTCCAGGAATTTGGCCAATGATATGTTGATTCGTAGTATTATGAATAGCGAAAGAAAAAATGACTTTTTCAGCGTTTATTTTAGCATCATTATCACCAGATACCATTACAGCGTGTAATGCTACGAACAATTCAGGCAGCTGAGAGTCAAGTAATTGTTTATACTGTGTGTTCTTATCGAAACGAGTTAATGACTGAATTAAAGCAGCTGCGTCAACTTTTTCCTCATTATTGCCGTTTAAGAATTTTGATTGTAGTGTTTCAAATAATCCGGGTGTGTCAGCAATTAACGTTTGTATTGGTGGATTAGAATGTAGCGTTTGCATAGAAGCTAACTTCCGTAACGCGCGCGCAGACTCTTTTTTGACTTCGGGATCATCATGCTCTAACGTACTTTTTAACACATTAAATAGCTGAGGAGACTGATGTTTTAGTTGAGTGTATAAATTATTGTTGTTAAATAGAATGTACGAATCAGTTAAATTACTTAAGAGGCGAGCAGAATTTTTCTTTATTTCATTATTTTCGAGTGTCAATGCTGTTTGCAATAAAGCGAAAATTCCAGGTGCATTCATTACAGTTTGCTTTCTAATTGAGCAATAAGCTATCAGTTCATTCAGCAAAACAAGCGTGTCCATTTTTATTTCTTCGCTAGGGTGTTCCAGTGCTGTTAGGTCTGACAAAATACGCGTTATTTTCTCGTTCATCGTGATCCCTTAATGGTAAACTAAATCAACTCTGATAGCCATTATAATACATTATTTGATCTTAATTAGCAATATATGTTTATTTATTTTTCACAAAAAGTTTAACTTTTTAACTTACGCTTATAGTCGATGTCATCATGACAGACCGTCGTAGATAATAAATAATAGTTACTCAGCAATAGGTACTAATCATGCTTGAAATGTAGTAGATTATTTTGTTGATTTTATTTTTTTGAATAGCTATTTCAGAGGCTAAACATGGATATTCAAATTTTATTTTATTTTTCTGGATGCTAGTGTAGCTTAATTAGGGTCCATATATGACAACACGTCCTACCTTTTAGCCACATTCAGGATGGTGCTACTGGTTGCCATGAAACTATATTCAAGAATCTCGTGAGACCTAAATGTCAAAACATCTCATTTCACAAAAAATGATAACATTTATCATATCTCTGTCTTTTTTCATGGAGGCCGTTGATAGCAGCGTCATCAACACAGCCATTCCTGCCATGTCTCAGAGCTTTCATGTTGAACCAGTTGATATTAAAATGGCGCTAATTAGCTATCTACTTAGCCTGGCTATTTTTATACCGATTAGTGGTTGGATTGCTGATAAAATGGGCGCCAAAAAGGTTTTTATTAGCGCGTTAGTCATTTTCACACTGAGCTCATTATGGTGTGGGTTATCTAATCATCTCAATGAGCTGATTATTGCACGATTCATTCAAGGATTAGGTGGCGCATTGGGCTTACCTGTGGGACGCCTCATACTGATACGAACATTTGGTCGTGAGAATTTGATTAACACCATGAACCAAGTGGTCACCGTAGGCGCTCTAGGTATGATGCTAGGTCCTGTTATTGGTGGGTTTATCACGTATCATTTCTCTTGGCATTGGATTTTTTTGGTTAATATTCCTGTGGGTCTACTTTGCGTATCACTGGCTTACTATTATTTCGACGCAGCAGCCCCTAAAAAAGTGCCTCCTTTAGATAAAGTGGGTATGATTTTTTTTGGTGCTGGATTGGCGGGGCTAACCTATGGTTTATCCGTTTTAAGTGAAACCAACGTTAGCCTTGTGACTCCATTTACTGTGTTGTTGATGTCGATTATTATGCTTATTGTTTACGCATTGCATTCACGCAAACAGGCTAATCCCATTGTCAATACACAACTATTAAGGTTACGAACATTTCGGGTGTCTTTTGCGGGTAATTTACTATCACGACTCGGATTTGGCAGTGTCCCTTTTTTAGTGCCCCTCTTACTACAAATCTGCCTTGGACTCTCGGCTCAATTATCTGGTTTACTATTGGCTCCAACCGCTGCAGGGGTATTGGTCGCCAAACGGTTTTCGTTAGCGTTACTGAGGCACTTAGGTTACAAAGCTTTACTAGTCATCAATACGTGTTTTGCAGGTCTATCAATCGGGTCATTTGCTCTAATTAGTACACACACCTCCATTTATATTATTAGCATACTTATTTTTATATACGGTTTTGTGATGTCGTTGCAATACAGTGCCATGAACTCATTAGCTTACGCAGATATCGCACCTGATGACTTGAGTGCTGCAACAAGCATCATGGGAACTTTACAGCAGCTGGCACAAAGCTTTGGCGTTGCGGTGAGTGCTATATTCATTCGCTTATTTACGTTATTTTTTCCCAAAAGCGCGCAATTAACGCCTATTGTTTTTCATTACACGTTTTTTATGATTGGCATTATAACAGTTATATCTACCTTTATTTTTATGCAGCTTACCCATGAAGATGGTCAACATATGTTGTTATGAGGTTCTCTCAACGTATATCAACCAACTCAATATCGCTTAACGCTAATGGCTCGTTTAAAAAAATCTGCCCTACAGACTGAAACCGCTTCACGGAATCCGTTACTAGATAGTGCACAAAAGCACGCGAGGATGCTAACTCGTTTAATAGATTATCCTGTATCAAACGCTGCTTTAATGCATTAGCCGCGGCTTCAGCGGAATCAACAATACGAACATCAGTAGGTAGCAGTGTCTGTAATAACGGTTTAAAAACAGGAAAATGCGTGCAGCCCAACAAAAGCGTATCTTCATCGACCAGATCAGACAAGTAATGTCGAAGAGCAGCTTGAGCAACATCATTATCAACCATGCCCTCTTCTGCCAAAGCAACCAAAACGCTGCAAGCCCTTCCATTAACTAAGGCGCCTGGCATTTTAGTGCGAATTAATTGCTGGTAGGCTTGAGATGCAATCGTTGTTTCAGTCGCTAAAACCATAACACGTTGATTTTTAGTTGCACCAACGGCAGCATCCGCACCAGGCGACACAACCCCCAATACGGGAATATCAGGTAAAACCATTTGTAAATGAGGCAAGGCCGCTGTAGTTGCTGTATTGCAAGCTATGACTAACGCCTTTATGCGCCGCTCAACAAGTAATCTGGCCATTTGTACAGCGTATTGCTGAACGGTATGTTGACTTTTGGTTCCATAAGGTAGACGCGCTGTGTCCCCTAAGTATACAAACGATTCTTGAGGAAGGGCTGCCTTTAAAGCCCGAAGGACGGTAAGCCCGCCCATACCGGAATCAAAGACACCAATGGATAACTGTGATGTGGTCATAAGTAACGTCGGTGTTTTATGTAAATCTCTATATTAGCGCGTGTTATCAACGCTATCCAGTATAAACTCACATCTTGGGCTTAATCACAATATGAGACCCTTCTTTAAGAGGTGTACCTTCTTTGATAGCAGCCTGCTCCCTTGTCCTGATTTCACCAATAACCGACGCATAACCTTTATGCTTTATACTGTACTCCTCAAGTTTTGCTTGACGTAACGCTTTATCGGTTATGCCCTGAAGTAATTGTTGCTCAATAAATGCTTGTTTACTCTCACCATATAACCATCCTGCTTGTGGTTTAGGTCCAACTGTTAAATTATTAATTTTCAAATATTTCATATCTTTACCCAGCACAAGTAGTGCAGCATGAAGTATGCTTGCAAATTGATCACTAGGTACGCCACCTAACTTGCCTTTAGCTGTAATTGTAATTGGACCACTTTTTTCATTGTAATTACTTAAGATTAATTCGGCTTGTTCAAATGCGGCTTGTATTACATCGTCACGCAAATTTGTCGATGTTGACGTAAATTGAGACCGATTGCACACCGTGTTTTTATTATCCTTTTCAATATATAACGTACTGCCGCCAGGGAGCGAACCGATAGTCTGTAAAATATCAGCAGTCCCAATATGCTCATTACGAAAAACAACAGGCGCTGATGGTGTACCTACCGCACCAAGACTGGCTGTAACAGAACCCAAATCGGATACTATTGGCTTAATCTTCTCCATGGCTGCTTTGGCTTCAGCTTCCCGATTCTTGACGTTATAAACCACCCGTGTTTTTATGGAAGAGTCATCAGCACGCTCTTTAAAACCAACATTAGCGGGTCTTCTTGCTAATACAGAGGGTATTAAGCTAATGTAATCTGACAATTCTTTAGCAGCCTCAACTTGCTTACGCAATATCGCCTCATCAGTTGTTGTAAGCGCACTATTGATTATATCAAGCTGCTGCTGTAACGCGTCATAACGATTTTGAGCTAGATACAACTCATTTTCTCGTTCTAATTTCTCTTCATATACTTGCTTTAATCTTGTATTTTCAGCAATCAACAAAGTTGGATCTTTAGCTCTTGCCCTATCTATTCTGTCTGCAATCCAAGTTAGCACACCACGATTTTCAAGTATTTTAGATGACTCATCAAAAGCTGTCTTCGCGTCAACTAATTCAGTCAAGGCATTCTTATACGCATCAGATAATGAAATGTCCGGAGCGATGTCTACCTGATTTTTAACGTCGACAATAGTCGACTCGATAGATTTTTGAGTTTCTTTGATTAACTCTGGAAGAGAGATCCGAGCCAATGGTTTTACGGGATTTTCTTCATGGATAAACCCTATCGAAACATCAGGTTCTGAATGATGTTGTTTAACATACCGTAATCGTGCTTCATTTTGAGCATCAGTAGCACCAAAAATCTTCTGATCAACATCCACAGATCGTAAAATCTGATTATGCTCTCTGAACAATAATACATTAACTTTTAAATTATTTTTCGAGTCCAATGCGTCGACGGTCAGGGCATCAGGATAGGTGTTTAATTTAACATCATCATCCGTCTCTTCTAAGTGCATTAACCGAATGGGAACGCCTAAACTATCAGCCAATAAAGAATTACCAAATATTTCATGCGTCGCATACTCTTCATTATTAAGAATTTTATCTTGGTAATACGTATCGGAATCTAAGATTATGCTACCGGGTAAGTGCCCTTCAGATTCAAGCTGTTGAATTCTTTGTGCCACAAGATAACGTGCCGCTGTAACAAGCGCATAATCCAACGTTTTTTCACCAGAGAACAACAAGTCTCGCTTAAGGTCTTGTGGGGAATTCCAACACTCACCATTCGCGGCTTTTCTTAAAGTACGAATCAAGTCTTGCTGTTGTACACGTTTCTCATCAGGAAATTTGACTAATGAATTTGTATTGTTAAGCGATACTTCTAATTTTTGAGCCAAGTTATTAAACAGTTCAGCTCTGTTTTCAGCTACAACCATTTGCTCTAACATTCCGATCATAACAGCTCGGTAATAACAATTACCTTCGCCACGAACGTTTACTGAAGTCACAATATCTTCTGTTGATATTGCATTAACTGCTTGAGTAAATTTTTCAATTAATTCTGGCTTACCGAAATATCGACTCCCTTGACTAACTGCCTGCGTCAGAAAATCTAGCGTAAGCGCCGCGTCACAAGGACTTGTAACGAAGGCGGTATCATTTAACAAAGGAAAAACTGAATTGACTTGTAAGGCTTCAAAAAAAGAAAGTAATTTGGATTGGGATTTTAAATAACTGTAAGAACTGTTGCCAACCTTTTCAGGGGAAAATAAACACCTTAACGTTGACTTATCAAACTTCTCTGTTTTTTCAAATAAAATTTTTAAAAACTCAACCTTTGCGTCAATCTCATCCTTAAGCATTATATCAGTGGGTTTCATCAGAAGATTAATAAAATGACCTTGTAAGACCAATTCTCTCAAAACGCGTATTGCAAGCTCTTGCTCTTCGTCTTCAGGGTTGGGTTTGGAGAAAATAGGGCTATCATGTGCATCGTCCGATAACGGCAAACTATAAAGCGTTGTTAAATCAATTGGCAAATTTTTTAAAATATCTACGTATTTTACTTCATCATCTTCCTCTTCGTTATCTTCTTCTGCTAAATTCAAAAGCTTAGCAACAGCTATGCGCTTTATCTCGTTAATTAATGATGCATCAAAGTTTTCCTCATCCTCATCTTCATCTTGAGTGTAAAGTTGCTCTAAAGTCGCTTCAGCAAGTTCTAGATTGAGTTTGATTCCTTTAAAATCTTTATCCGACCCAGCTTTTAATAACGATTGAAGTATAGATACGTCATAATCGATATTAAGCTTATTTATTTCTTCTAAAAGATATTCTTTTGTCATTTCTCATACCTCGCTAAGTAGATAACTTTAGCCATATTGGATGTATTTCTCATTAATCGGTCACAATCACAAGTTGTAGTGAAATAGCTAATATATTACTGTATCTTATTTTAACATAAAAATATCTATTATTACAATTAAATCTAAAAATATTCAGTTAATACGCTTTCCAAAAACAGCCTTAGGAATGGTCTCAATAGACCATTTTTGAAACAAATATTCTCTAACAATACACTTCGATTTTTTTTCAAAAACCCAATTGACCCCGCCAAATCGACTTAACCTCATCTTCTTTACATCTTTATCCACAGATTCTGTGGACAAGATTTAAATTATGGTCTACCCGATATAAAGTGTTTAAGACTTCATATAAAAAAGCATCTATCTTGTCTAGCATTCTATATTAAACTAGAATGAATTTTATCTTGAAGATGCAAAAAATGCTAAAAACAATTCATAAGAATGTCCTTGGAACAGCTTTAATGCCTTGTGGAACTACACCCATGACCGGTTTTTATCGAGATGGGTTTTGTAAAACAGATGCTCAAGATCACGGCTTGCACGTTGTAGCAGCCATTATGACAAAGGAATTTTTAGATTTCTCACGTGCACAAGGCAACGATCTTCAAACGCCTCGGCCAGAATATAATTTCCCTGGTTTAAAGCCTGGCGATAAATGGTGTTTATGTGCGATGCGATGGAAAGAAGCGGAGAAAGCGGGTATTGCTCCTCCAGTGAATTTAGCAGCAACGCATATTAAAGCACTGGAAGTGATACCTTTAGATATCTTACAACGACATCAGGTGAATTAAATTAAAAAATGTATACACCTGAGACTTTTAGTCATATTAATAGGATGTTTCGCCATGACAACTTTAAATACTGCATTAGCAAATAATGCTGGTGATGCAAATAATGCCTATGCATTCGAATTTCATTCAATCCAGGATAACCAACCACTATCACTTGGTCAGTTTAAAGGCAAGGTCATCTTGATTGTTAACACGGCATCTAAATGCGGCTTTACTTCTCAATACGCTCAGTTAGAAAAGCTATATCTGACTTACAAAGATAAGGGCCTTGTTGTTATTGGTGTCCCTTCAAATGATTTTGGC
>JAJZSG010000039.1 GCA_021849905.1 Pseudomonadota bacterium | reverse complement strand
ATCCACTCGAATCTGAAACCCTGACCATAAAATACGAAGTTGCTCTAAGGCTTCTATCGTTTCTAACTCACAGACAGGCAGTTTTACAATCTCCGGTAGAAAACCTGCACGATAGGCATAAATACCGATGTGACGAAACACGTGTTGCAAACTCGACGGCTTATCACGATTGGCTGGGATAGGACTTCTAGAAAAATAAAGTGCATTGTGATGACAATCTCGCACAACCTTAACCACATTAGGATTTAAAAAATATTCGTTATTATCAATAGGCCAGCATAGCGTAGCCATAGGGGCATCCGACTCACCAAGACTTTGAGCCACTTGAGAAATAAGCGCTGGTGGAATGAATGGTTCATCGCCTTGAACATTCACTATTATATCGTCAGGCAAAAACTCTCGTTTTTTTACCACCTCAGCAAGCCTATCTGTTCCTGTTTGATGCGTCACTGATGTCATCAAAACATCTGCTCCGAAGCACTTGGCTCGCTCGAAGATTTCGGCATGATCCGTTGCTATCAGAATTGATTTAGGGTTTGCCAATAAGGCTTGACGATAAACACGCTCGATGATGGTCATGCCCTTCAAATCCATCAACAATTTGCCTGGAAGGCGTGATGACTGAAAGCGCGCCGGAATAATGACGTGAAAATTACAGGGCATCTTTTTCCTCTAACGTCAGTATTCGTGCTTCCGTTTCTAACATCACTGGAATTCCGTCACGAACAGGATAAGCCAGTCTGTCAAACAAACAAATTAATTCCTTCTTCTTAAACAGTAACTTACCTTTACACAAAGGGCAAACGAGGATATCTAATAACGTTTTATCCATCTTAACCTCTCAATTTTTAACGTAAAACTTAAGTATATCACTTTAACCCGTTTCTCTAGCTAGGAACATGGTTTTTCGCACTGGCTTACTCTTCAGATAAACTATTTTTAACTTGCCTTATGATTAATTGGAATTAACCACTTACCAGATCAAAAATTGAATAAACCTCATCATTGACGCCCATAAATTATACATGTAGTATATGTATCCTTAAAATGAAAGGTTAATAGCTTGAGGTTTAGACTAATGAATCACGATAAAAATGATATAGAAAAGCAAGCTATTAAACGCTCAAGCAACCCCAAAAATCCGATACAACATGATTTATTTAACCCGGAAGATTGTCGTGTTTTTTCTGAAACACAACTGCCAATCATTATTTCGGAAGAAATCAATTATTTGCTTCTTGTCAATTCCAAGCAAGATATTCCAAATGTGTTACGTATTTTGTATGGATTACGTGATTATGGAATATCTTTCGTTTGGGATACTATAAAAGAAAACGTTCAACGCAAATCTCAGGATCAATTCCTGTCTTTAACTGATGAGCTTATCGAACTATCTAAAATTCAACCTATTGATATTGCAGAAACCATGAATTTTGTTGTTAACCAGATTGTACAATATGATATCGACAAGCATGAAGAAGAATCTGCTGTTGATATTGCCAGTCACGTTCTTGACCACACAAGAGATCAAAAATTACTACACTATCTAGCTCATGACCCAGGCCCCACAATTGAAGAAATTACTTTAAAAGTTTATGAACTTGAAAAAAAAACGAGTGAAATGTTGAAATTGGCCGAGCATATTTTTACCAATAGTGTTTTTTCAAATCGTCAAACACGTCCCGTATTAGGATGCGAACCCCCTCCAGGAAGCTATCAAGATGAAAGTGGCCGCACTTTTTTGAGAAAATGATAATCAACAACAAAAATTCAATTTTATTTATAGCTAATTATTTAAGGCATCTTATGGACAGAAATCCTCCTTCAAAAAAAATTAAAAAAGACCGCTCTTGGATTTTATTCACATCAAACACACAAACTGTTTTATCGATGTGCTTTGCAAAAAAATGCGCTCTTAGTAATAAGGATTTAAAACACAAAAAAGAAAGCATATTTTCCGAGGATCCGAATTTCATAGCAAATCCGAATCCTCGTATTGATCAAAAACCCCGAAAAATCGAGCCTCAGAACACAGAAGACAATGCGTTACCCAGCTTTTCTGAATACCAAAAGGCTGGATTGACCTTCTAACCTCTATTTTTTTGAAAGTTGTAATTCACGAACATAAACCGGCAGCGCATCAGCAGCTGTCACTGGTGCGATTAAGCCTGATCGCACCAATCGAATCATGGCGCGAGCATGAGGAAAAACAATGCGCTGCTTAACGAGTTTTAAATGAACATCTGGAGGAAATTGCGTAAGATAATTATCGATTCCAACACCTGCGATTATCAACGGATTGTCTGACAATAAAATCACCTCAGACGCAGAAGAAACTTGCTCGGATGACAATAAACCTTTTTTAGATACGTTCGCCCAATACACTTCCTGCATTCGAGCATCTAACATAGCAAGAACTGTTGTATCAGGTGGTAAATTAATTTCAGTATGATAAACCTCATCAGCAATTGCCAACAAACTGCTCACAGGAAATAAAGGTAGGTCATGAGCATACGCAAGCGCTTTAGCAACACTACAGGCAATTCGTAACCCCGTAAAACTTCCAGGCCCCCGACCAAATACAATGCCATCAAGCTGTCTTAATGACACAGCGGCTTTTGCTAGCAATGCCTCTATCATCGGCAATAAAGATTGTGCATGCTGACGTAAGCTTCCCTTTTCATCACTGTAGATATCATTTCCAATAACTAAGGCAACAGTGGCTAATTCGGTTGATGTATCAATTGCAAGTAAATTCATGATAAAGATAAAGCCAGTTGGTTAATAAAGGTTAAGACCACATGTTCTTCACGTGTTTTAAGCATCGGTGGTAAGCTCGCAAAAATATGCCGACCATAATCACGACCCGTTAAACGAGGATCCGCTATCATCAATACGCCTTTATCACTGGCATCACGAATCAAACGCCCTACGCCCTGTTTTAACGCCAAAACAGCATTCGGTAACGACAACGCATCAAAACCAGATAGCCCACGCGATTTTAAATGCGCCATTCTACCACGAATCACGGGGTCAAATGGATTTGCAAACGGTAATTTATCGATAATGACACAAGACAAGGCCTCTCCTTTCACATCAACTCCCTCCCAAAAAGTCGATGTACCCAATAAAACTGCGTTACCTAACTCACGAAAACGTGATAATAATATGGGTTTGGCTTCATCGCCTTGAATTAATAAAGGGTATTTAAAGCGCGAACCCAACAAACGTGCAACCTGCTTTAATGCACGATGACTGGTAAAAAGAAAAAAACATCGTCCACCACAAGCCTCGATAACCGGTAGCGCCTTTGACAATAAGGCATCGTAATAACTGATATCTTTGGGATCAGGCAAGCCTCGGGGTAAGTACAATAGGGCTTGTTCTTTAAAATCAAACGGGCTAGGTAAATTTAACGTTAAGGCATTTGTTAAACCTAACGGCCGAGTAAAGCAATCAAATGCTCCAGACATCGTAAGCGTTGCCGATGTAAAAATAAAAGCACAAGGTCTTCGTACCAATAACGCATGAAAGGACTGCGCGATATCAACCGGCGTAGAATGAAAGACAAGACTTTGCTTAAAACGCTCTAACCAGCGAATTTGCTCAGGCTTATCATCTGCAAACTGAATGAGTAAAGCATTTAAATCGTCCAAACGGGTTTTGCAACGCATCAATCCGGCTTCATTTTCAAGCTCGACATTCTTCAAACAACCTATAAGTTCTTGACTGAGTGCGAGTAAAGCGTCCCAACTTAAGATAAACGCTTCATTGCTCATCACTTGCTCCCACCCCATACGCTCCTCATGCCCGGGCAAAGCAACTTGAAGCGCATCTAAAATTTCATCAAGCCTCATGCTCAACTTTTTTAAGGGTTGATTCGCTAAATCAAGAATAGGCCATTCATGCAAAATATCATCTAGAAGATCACGAAATTGACGAGAGCTAATGCGCTCACCATGAAAATTAGCTGCAATATCAGCTAATTGATGTGCTTCATCAAATACAACGGCGTCAACACCCGGTAACAATTCACCAAATCCATCATCTTTCAAACGAGAATCTGCAAAAAATAAATGATGATTAATAACCACCACATCGGCATCCAAGGCACGCTTTCTTGCTTTGACCAAAAAACACTCATTATATTCACGACATTCAGTACCTAAACAATTATCTGCTGTTGATGTCACATAAGGCCAAACTGCGGAATCTTCAGCAATTTCAGGTAATTCGCCACGCTCGCCTAAAGTCAATTGAGGTAGTTTTTCACGCACGCTTAAAATTTCATTCGCGCACTGTGGGGTATTAAAATGCCCTTCTTCAGCGTTCAAGGCCACTCGATAACGACACAAATAATTAGCACGCCCTTTAAGATTTTGAATACGTGTCGATAAGCCCAATGCTCGCACCAACAAGGGTAAATCTTTTTGAAATAATTGATCTTGCAGTGTTTTTGTGGCTGTAGAAATGAGGGCTTTTTTGCCACTCAATAGACAGGGAACAAGATAGGCAAAGGTTTTACCTGTTCCTGTTCCCGCTTCCGCAACTAACGTAGACTGTTCATGAATAGCATTTGAAATGGCAAGGGCAAGCTGGGTCTGCTGTTCACGAACCACAAAATCGGGAATGGCTGTGTTTAATCGTCCACCTTCACCAAGAGTTCGTTGACATATCAACGCAGCATCTTGACTGTTAGCTATTTCGTCCATTCTTTCTGCAAATACTGCAACTTGCCTTCAACGCCTTCCCATGACTTTGCATCATCAGGCGCCTCTTTCATTGCGGTAATATTGGGCCAGTTCTTGGACAACTCCGCATTTAATTGCAAAAATGGACGCTGACTGTCTGTTAAATCATCTTCTGAAACAATCGCATTAACAGGACATTCAGGCTCGCACAATGCACAATCAATACATTCATCCGGCTGAATCACAAGAAAGTTTGGGCCTTCATAAAAACAATCCACCGGACAAACTTCAACACAATCCATGTATTTACATTTAATGCAGCTCTCAGTAACAACAAAGGTCATAATAAACTCGTCATGTTTTATCGTTTTAATCGCCTATTGCCGAACAATATCACTCAATAACGGCGACTAAAACACGGGTTATACGGTAGTATTTATTAAACCACAAATTTAATCGATTAAACTAGGGGCTGCTTAATCAGACTATTGCGATTCTGCTTCTGTTCCACCATAGTAATTTACACCAATTTTAATTCTATCTCGTGTATTTTGCTTACGCCAAGCATTTGTATCCCGCAATGAATAAACACAACCACAATACTCTTGCTTATAAAAATTTTCACGTTTGGCAATCTCATACATCCGTGCGGCTCCTCCATTTTTACGCCAGTTATAAGTCCAATATTCCATATCAGGATAACGACTGGCTGCTCTTATGCCTGAAGTATTGATTTGATCCATATCTTTCCATCGAGATATCCCCAAAGAACTACAAATAACCGAAAAACCATGCTCATGAGCATATAAGGCTGTACGTTCAAAACGCATATCAAAACAAGCCGTGCAACGCTTACCTCGCTCAGGCTCCCACTCAAGACCTTTCACCCGCTCGAACCAATTGTCTTTATCGTAATCAACATCGATAAATGGAATCGCGTGTTTTTGTGCAAAAATAATGTTTTCCTGCTTTCTAATTTCATACTCTTGAACAGGATGAATATTAGGATTATAAAAAAAAATAGAAAAATTAATGCCTGATACAAGCAAAGCTTCCATCACTTCACCTGAACAGGGCGCGCAGCAAGAATGCAATAATAGTTTGCTCGCACCATTGGGTAAAACCAACTTTTCTCGCTCAATCATTGTTTATGCCCCATGTTGTTTAGGTAATTTGATAAAATGCTCTCGATAGTAAGCCAACTCAGCAATTGAATCTTTAATGTCATCCATAGCCAAATGTTTAGACTCCTTCTTGATTCCCGGAATTAAATCTGGATACCAGCGCTGCGCCAACTCTTTTAATGTGCTCACATCCAGATTACGATAATGAAAAAAAGCAGCTAACTGTGGCATATAATTACACAAAAAACGCCTGTCTTGGCAGATGCTGTTCCCACACATAGGCGACTTGCCCGACTCCACATACTGCTGTAAAAACTTAAGCGTTGCTTGCTCTGCCATTGTTTCAGTGACGTCGCTATCCTGTACGCGAGGAACAAGTCCTGATAGATGATGCTGGCGTGTGTTCCAGGCATCCATAACCGCAAGGCTGGATTCAGACTGATGAATAGCAAACACAGGGCCTTCAGCCAAAATAGTTAAATGCGCATCCGTCACCAACGTTGCTATTTCGATAATACGATCGCTTTCAGGATTTAGACCGGTCATCTCTAGGTCTATCCAGATTAAATTTTGATTATTTTTCATGTGTTATCCAATTTCAAAAAATGAGTGACACAGGCAACTCGACGATGATGTAATGCCTGTTTAATGGCTTCACCCTGATAGCCTTCCTTTATCAAACAACCCGCTTTTATTTTATCACATTCATTCAAAATGCAACGCCACCTTTGTGCCTGATGATAATCAACCTCTTTGCCTACACCGCGAGCATCCGACTCGCAAACAATCAGTAATGCATGAAACAACGCAGGCCTCCGAAATGCATCAGTTTGCTCCAGCACAGAAACAATAGCTGTTGCATCAAGCTCATCATAACGATGTATTAACAAATGAAACTTGGCCGCCATCATAGCGAATTTACGATAATCAGCAGGAATGCGCAAACGTTGACATAGCGCATCGATAAGCGGTAACCCAGCCAGGTCATGATCTCGATGAGAAGGCCATGCCGTTATGGGTGTCGATGCTTTACCCAGATCATGCAACAAGGCTGCAAATCGAATCATCGGATTATCTGACAAATACACAGCGAACTTTAATGCCATAAGCGTATGGATACCGCTATCTATTTCAGGATGGTAACGTCGAGAATTCGGAATACCAAACAACGCATCTAACTCCGGCAAAATAATCGATAAGGCACCACAATCTCGTAAAGTCTGAATGAAACACTCTGGATTTTTTTCTTGCAGACTACGCTGCCATTCTTGCCAAACACGCTCTGGAACCAAGGATGACAACTCTTTTTTAACAACCATTTCGTACATCAAAGCACGCGTTTCATCAGCTAACTTAAAGCCTAAATGATGATAACGAGCGGCAAATCGAGCAACACGTAAAACACGAACCGGATCTTCCACAAAAGCCAAAGATACGTGACGTAAAATCTTATTACGCAAATCGGCTTGTCCATTCCAAGGATCGTGCAATATACCCTTTTCATCCATTGCCATCGCATTGATCGTTAAATCTCGACGCGCCAGATCCTCACTCAAGGTGACATGGGGATTAAAATCACAAACAAAACCATAATATCCCGGCGCTGATTTACGCTCTGTTCTAGCTAAGGCATACTCTTCTCGAGTAGATGGGTGCAAAAATACAGGAAAATCACGACCCACTTGCTGATAGCCTAAGGTCAATAAATCATTCGGCGTTGAACCCACTACCACCCAATCACGTTCATGTACAGGGTAGCCTAATAGCTGATCACGAACCGCTCCTCCAACCAAGTATGCTTTCATTAATATCGTTTTAGCCTCATACTATAAAATTTACTATCTTGAAGTAACGATGATTTTAGCATGTGTAAAAGACGAATAACCCATCAGCAATCCACACGAATCAAAAAAAAACAACGACATTACCAAAATCAACTCAAAGAAGGACCCCAAACATTAACAGCTGAAGGTTTGGTTATTAAACGCTTTAGCCGACATGCGCAAATTGAAGACCAAAATGGACACCGTATTCATTGCTCCATACGCCCAACGCTTGATACATTAGTCGCTGGTGATCGAGTAATATGGCAAAGTGAAGGCAAAGGGCAAGGTGTTGTTGTGAGTCGTTGTCCTCGCTCATCCGCTTTAAGCCGCCCAGACAGGAAAAGCCAATTAAGACCCGTTGCCGCAAATATTACGCAAATCATCATCGTTGTTGCACCAAAACCAGAATTATCTTGGGCATTACTAGACAGTTATCTAGTAATGACTGAATCCTTGAAATTACGTGCATGTATCGTACTCAATAAAACTGATTTGATATCAGATAATCTTCGAGAGGAATTAAAAACGTATTATGCTTCACTGGGTTATTGCATTCTTTTCACAGGACGTAACGAGCCATCAGGCTACGAAGATTTACAAGCTGTTTTAAACGATGAGGTTAGTGTATTCGTTGGACAATCTGGCGTGGGGAAATCTTCGCTCATTGCACAGATTCTTCCCCATGAGTCCTTTCAGATTATAAGGGCTGATATTTCCACTAAAAGCGAACTCGGTTGTCATACAACGAGTAACTCGTGTTACTACCATTTACCAACAGGTGGCGCTATTATTGATTCGCCAGGCGTTAGAGAGTTTGGTTTATGGCATATGCCCGCCACAGAAATAGCCAAAGGTTTTAGAGAATTTCGAGATTACTTAAGCCTTTGTAAATTTAGAAATTGCAATCATCTTGACACCCCAGGGTGCGCATTACTTGAGGCAGTTAAAGATAAGTCGATAATGCGCCAACGATACGAAAATTATGTTAAAATTAGTAATCAATTTGCTAAGTAAGACCGTAACCATGTTTAAGTACTTTTCCTTTTCAAATATTGCTGCAGGATTTGTCGCTGTTTTGGTAGGATTTACAAGTTCAGCGGTCATTGTATTCCAAGCAGCAACAACCGCAGGCGCATCTCCTGCTGAGATAAGCTCATGGCTCTTTGCACTCGGTTTAAGTTTAGCATCAAGCTGCATTGGTCTTTCTTTGTATTACCGTCAACCGATATTAACCGGTTGGTCAACACCCGGTGCTGTTTTACTTGTCACAAGCTTATCAGGTGTTCCTATGCCTGAAGCAATTGGTGCCTTTATTTTTGCTGCATGCTTAACGGTTTTATCGGGCATTACAGGACTTTTTGAACGAATCATGGCTCACATTCCTCGGTCATTAACTTCAGCGATGTTGGCGGGAATTCTTCTGCATTTTGGAATGAATGTCTTTACTGCAATGCAAGATCAATTTTCATTGGTTTGCACGATGTTAACAACCTACTTAATTGGAAAACGCTACTTTCCTCGATACGTCATTATTCTGGTCCTTATCGCGGGTGTCTGTACTGCGTCGATACAAGGATTATTTCATTTGGAAAATGTACATTTTGCTCTGTCAACGCCTATTTTTATCGTTCCCGTTTTTTCACTATCAACATTAATCAGTGTTGGCATCCCATTATTCATTGTCACCATGACCTCACAAAACGTACCTGGTATTGCCGTTATTCATGCATCAGGCTTTAAACCTCCAATTTCACCCTTAATCACCTGGGCCGGAATAGCAAACTTGGTTTTTGCACCTTTCGGTTGTTATTCCATTAGCTTGGCCGCCATAACTGCGGCAATTTGTACGGGTAAAGAAGCCGATACCAATCCAGCTTATCGTTACAAATCAACTATTATTGCTGGTCTTTGCTGGCTGTTTATTGGATCATTTGGCGCGACCATTGTGGCTTTGTTTTTTGCATTTCCACGTGAGTTAACGCTTACCATTGCAGGATTGGCTATATTCAGCACCATTGGAAGTAGCCTTAACGCAGCACTGGAAAATGAAAGTCAACGCGAACCCGCTATCATTACTATTCTAGTATCAGCATCAGGAATGACACTATTCGGAATTAGTGCTGCATTCTGGGGACTTTTTGCGGGAGTATTCGCGTCTATGCTATTAAACTGGAAAAAGAGAGAGAAAATTGCGCTGGAAAGCAGCACTGCTGCTTGATATTGTTTTCTCTGTTAACTGCCTATAGTAAAGATGAAGCAGCCAAACCGTAATTTTTATCCAAAGACACGGGTATTATAGGAGACTTCATTCGCTGTAAATACTCTGTTAAACGATCTCTTACGGGTAGCCTATAAATCTCAACCATTCGCAAAAGACTGTCTATTATTTGAATAATAGAGCTAGAGCTTATAATCTCTTTAGGAAGAGACGTCTTGGTAATTTGTGGCGATTTGAAAAATAGATGAGACTGTCTTTGAAAGCCTGCGGAACCCAATGCAGCCATTCTTTGCATCAAAAACTCTGTGCAAAGCTCTTTGAACTCATTAGATTCATAGAGTTGACCTTTAGAACGCTCTAATCGATTCAAAATATTAACTCTTGGCTCTTCAGCAAATGAACGTATCAGTTGAATAAACTTAATATTAACCCGGATTTTATTTAAAAGATAATTTTCAGACTCTTGTGCACATGTTCGAACCAGTTCATCTAAAAATTCTTCCAACTGGGATTTTAGAGAAAAATCACCCTTAGTCAAAGGTAAGATGACAGACAACAGTTGCTCTGGTTCATAAAAAAACATATCCTCCCCAGAAAACGAATGATCTGCAATCGATTCAAGCCAACTCCGTGTCTTCAGGGACCTAATTCCGGTAATCAACCCAGAATCACTTAAGGCAAGATTAACCTCCGTATATACAATATCAGGGTAATTACTATAATCACCAGAATCAAGCATTGCCATTAATTTATAAAAAAGACGTTTTGCAATATTAATTACAAGATTAGAACAATCTAAAACAGAAACAGACGATGACTCGAACCATAAATAATCGAAAGAATGGGTTAATATAGATACGATTAACAGTTGTGTATAACGTTCAAACGATTGAACATCACGCAACTGTTTTTTTCGAGAATTAGCGCGCATCTTATGAATACCTACCGTCGCAAGCTCCCTACGTCCCATAAACGCAAATTCAATGCCTTTTTCAATAGTCGATTTAAATCGTCTTTCAGGAAGATAATCAATGACTAATTGTAAGATATATTGTCCTGCCACGGCAGCACATTCTTGTCGCTCGACATCTAAGAGAACTTTTTTAAAACTCTTATATACATCACGATAACAGATAATTTGGTCGTTTAAACGCTGTCTTTCATCCTCGGGTAATTGTTCATAAAATAACTGAAATTGATAATAAGCTCCATCAATAGAATCAAGTTCTTTTTTAGAGAAAATATCCATAACGGATGCAAGACCAGAAGGATATAAACTTAAGTCAACTAATCGACTTAATGCATTCACTGTAGATAACTCAATTGCTTCATCAATTTCTTCGGCAGAATATGTCAATTTCACATATTTATGAAATTTTTTACTGGCATGTTGCAAGCTATTACGCTCAGTAGCACTGAACGGCTTAGGCGGTACTACATTACAATTATAAAGAAATCTAGCTTCTTTGAATTGCATAAAACTCTCATAATCATAACGCTGATCACTTCGATATTTTGCGGCAACATTATCCAGAAGAATAAGTGTTTTTTTTGAAAAAATATAATGATTTAAACCATAATTAGTTAAGGGCTCTCCAGTAATAGAATCAAAATCGGGTGTTGTAGGCATTAATACACGATAATAATTTGATGTAATGTATTTAGCACCACTCAGCGCTTGAGCTAACCTTACCCATTTTAAATCAATACGGTATGGCTCATTATCCATTTCTAACCAACGTAATTCAAATAACTTTAAAACTAACTCAATGACAGCTTCATCAATAATCGATACATTTGACATCATTTCAATTAATAAATGAAATTGGCGACAGAGTATTACAGAAGAGCAATCAGTAATTAAATAATTAATTTTGCTCCTAAGATCCTTTATTCCAAAAGCTGGCCCAACATGAAGCTCATTGTACAAGTCAGAAAGGGCAGAGCAATTAACAATATAAGATGCATCATATTCACATAAGAAACGAGCTAAGCCGACCATCTCATCGGTTAAATCAAATGAAGAATTAATAAGAAGAGATAATAATACGTCACGAAAATAATATGCTTCTCCTGCAACTAAAACAGAACGAGAGTATAAAAAATTAATGTCTTCAATAAAGTCGCGCTCCAATTGGACAATCCAATTTATTAAATTTTTGCGCATTATTATTATATGATTTTCATTTTTTTCGTTTTGAAAATATAAATCGATCAATTCAAGCAACAAGGGCATTAATGGACGAGGATACTCTCCCCAAATAGGCTTCGAAGATCCAAATAAAAAACCATAATTATTAGAAAAATTATCATACAATTTTCCAGCAAAAACAAAATAAGACGGCGTGTTGTGTGATTGATTTAACAAACCATCAATTAAGGACTGTTGACACACCGTGGGCATTAAAAATAAAAAATAATTGCTTTCCAAATAATTAGGTGACAAAAGCTGGGCTAAACGAACCCACGGTTCATTAACAGATTGTTTAGAACGCCTGTAATCAAGTGCAGTATTTTCTATATTAATCCACCGCTTTTGGTACAAGATTTCCAAAGACTCTATCGTAAAAGCATCAATCTCAGCCTTATTACTCAGCGAATCAATCAACATTTCGATAGATTGACTCATATCACCCGTACAGGTTTGGCATAGCATAGTAAGATATTTCTTCAATTGAAACACATCGAAATATCGGCCAACATAAAGCTCCTCATACAAACCATCGAGCTCGGTTGCGTGACAAACAAACGAAGCATCGAAATCAGATAACCAACGGGCTATAGAGATAATCTCATTGTTCAAGGAATAATACTCTTTAGACTCTGTTTTAAGACAATTCAACAAAATCTCAACTAAGAAAACAGTCTTCTGTCCCACATTTATACGTTGACCATATAAATTATTGAGATCATGCTTGGAGCACGACTGTATATATAAAGACCATGATAAAAGATGTTTACGAAATGAACCTGAATCAACCATTTTTTTGGATTCAAGAAAATAAATATCAACTAATTCCAATAACGGGGGCAATAAAAAAACGGGTAAAGAACCAGATAAATGCCAGGTAGGCATCACATTGCGAACAAGATAATTCCAAAAACTATCGTAGCTAGAACCCTCAGAAATAAAACGAAAATCACCTCGTTTCGATTTAATCCTTAATAATTCTCGTAAAGAAAATGCGGGAATATCAAAAGCATTAACTTTAATTTGACTATACAAAGATAAGATACTGACAAACGAAGAGTTATTTTCATTTAAAAAAAGAAACCATAAACCAAGATCTTCAGTTTCAGCATTTTTTAAATCAACTTCATAGCATCTTAACACAGGAATCAGCAACTGTCGTGGTGAAATTCCATATTGGTTAGCCAAACTAATTGCCAGTTTAATCCAATGCCGATTTGCTCTACTTTTAGGATTGTAGGTATAGTCATCATCTTTATCAAAGATAATGATCCACCTTTGATATAAAATATCTTTTAAATAATCAAAATCACTTTCTGAAATAACTTCTTGTTCTTTTTGACAAAAAAAACGATTTTTTATGTTCTCCAAAAAAGACTTATCAAACTCTGCCAATCCACTAAATTGCTCTAATTCTTTTATAAACTCCATGATTTGCTGGACTAACATACAACTCTTTATCCTGTAAAATTTAATTTTTACATAATTAACTTATCATTCACATTAGTATAAATCAAGAAGTTAATTTACAAACTGTAGCGGCAAAATAGAAATATCCCCCTTTTGGGTCTTAGAGTCTAGCTTCAAAAGAAAAGCGACGATCTGGGATGGAAAAATGAACAAAAAAGGGTATCCTGTCACAATCGCCGGGTAAGTGCCTGTCACGCAGCTCGGACTAATCCGAGCTGCGCGCGTAAGCAAGCGGAATTATTTCGATATTGGATTGCTAAGGTGGCTATGTGGCGATTGG
>JAJZSG010000038.1 GCA_021849905.1 Pseudomonadota bacterium | reverse complement strand
CTTACGCGCGCAGCTCGGATTAGTCCGAGCTGCGTGACAGGCACTTACCCGGCGATTGTGACAGGATACCAAAATTGTGTATAATAACCAGATACTTTTAAATGGCATCATCCTATCGTGTTTATAGCCTGCGGATTAAATCACAAGACAGCGCCTCTAAGCATACGTGAAAAATTTGCGCTGCCCTTGGTGCTGCAAGATATACTGCTGCAAAAGCTGGTTGAATTGCCGTTAACCCATGAAGCAGTCATTTTATCAACTTGTAATCGTACTGAGATTTATTGTGATACAGACAACCCAGAACAATTAATTCCTTTTCTAGCTGAATATTATCAACTTGCTCCAGATACAATTAAGCCTTTTTTCTATATGCATAAAGGCGATGAAGGGATTCGTCATGCGCTCAGGGTTGCTAGTGGTCTGGATTCCATGATGGTGGGCGAGCCTCAAATTCTTGGACAAATGAAACAAGCATATCAAGACGCTTGTCGTGTTGGTGTCATTAGAACCCAGCTTCGTCATATTTTCCCGTATATATTCAGTGCAAGCAAGCGGGTACGAAATCAAAGTGGCGTGGGTAAAAATCCGGTATCTATTGCCTATGCAGCCGTTCAACTCGTGAGCCAACTGTTTTCTGATTTCACCTCGTTAAATGTTTTAATTATTGGTTCAGGTGAAACATCGTCTCTTGTTGCAAAATACCTACAACAACAAGGTGTAAAGCGCTTTATGATAGCGAGTCGAACCCAACAAAATGCTAATCAACTAGCGTCTTTGTTTGTAGGTGAAGCTCTAACCATCGTGGATATTCCTCATTATCTACCCCAAGCTGATGTAGTTATTTCGGCAACAGCCTGCCCATTGCCCTTTATTAGTAAAAGTCTAGTTCAACAGGCGTTGGGGTTGCGTAACAATGCACCGATGTTTTTTCTGGATTTGGCCGTTCCGCGTGATATTGAAGCGGATGTCAATGAGCTAAATGGCGCCCATTTATACAATCTAGATTCACTCCAAATGATGATTGAAAAAGGTATGGATGACCGCCGAGCCGCTGCCATAAAAGCAGAACAATTAATCAACATTGAAATTGATAACTATATTCGCTGGGATCGTTCACTAAAAGCAAAGCATGTCATTTGTGACTATCGGTCGCAAATGCAGGAACTGGCGCAGATTGAACTTGAACGAGCCATGCAAAAATTATCAGCGGGACAGTGCCAATATACTGTCTTAACTGAATTCTCAGAGCGCCTTGTCAACAAGCTCACTCACAGACCCACGGTCGGATTGCGAAAAGCTGCACGGGATGATCGAACGGAATTGCTTGACTTGGCACACTATCTTCTTAATACATCGGCTGAATCGTCTCTCTCATGAAAACATCACTTAAAGCAAAGCTCGAACATCTCCTCGAACGCTTTCAGGAAATAGAACGTCTATTGTCTGAAGCATCCGTGATTACTGATCAAAATCAGTTTAAAGCACTTTCGAAAGAATTTTCGCAGCTTGAACCGGTAGCCCATTGCTACGAACGCTATTTACATGCCTGCACTAATCTGGAAACACTAAACGAGTTGCTCAATGGTGATGATGTCGAAATGGCCCAAATGGCGGCTGATGAAATCAGCACTGCAAAAGCACAGGTCACTACTCTTGATGATGAACTGCAGTGGCATTTGATTCCTAAAGATCCCGATGATGAGCGAAACGTTTATTTAGAAGTGCGAGCAGGTACGGGTGGTGATGAAGCCGCTATTTTTGCCGGTGATTTATTTCGAATGTATAGCCGCTATGCCGAAACGCAAGGTTGGCCGATTGAAATTATTAGCGCCAGTCATGGTGAACATGGCGGTTTTAAAGAAATTATTGCGCGAGTGAGCGGACATAGCGTTTATGCACAGTTAAAATTTGAATCCGGTACACATCGCGTGCAGCGCGTACCCGCTACCGAGTCGCAAGGACGAGTCCACACGTCGGCATGCACGGTGGTTATTATGCCTGAAGTTGATGCCATTGATGAAATAGTCATCAGTAGTGACGAGTTGCGTGTGGACACCTACCGCGCGTCGGGAGCAGGTGGCCAGCATATTAATAAAACCGATTCAGCTATTCGCATTACGCACATCCCAACCGGTGTCGTGGTGGAATGCCAAGACGAGCGCTCTCAACATAAAAATCGTGCCAAAGCTATGGCTTTGTTAAAAACAAGATTGCTGAATGCAGAGCAAACCAAACAGCGTCAAGAACAAGCTGAAACGCGTAAGTCACTTGTGGGTAGTGGTGACCGCTCTGAGCGCATTCGCACGTATAATTTTCCCCAAGGCCGATTAACCGATCACCGCATCAATCTGACTCTGTATCAATTAAACGAAATCATCGAAGGAAATTTGTCGGTGGTTATCGATGCGTTAAAGCGTGAGTACCATGCTGAACTGCTGGCTGAACTAGGTCAAGCATGATTGATATTAAGCAAGCACTGGATAAAGCAATTGAGACCTTGTTATTGACTAGCCCAAGCCCTCGTCTCGATGCGGAACTATTGCTTATCAACGTACTAAAAACATCACGCACCTATCTTTATGCATACCCGGAATTTAGATTAAATTCGACTCAACAACAAGCCTATCAAACATTGATTAATAAGCGCGTAAAAGGTGTACCCATCGCTTATTTAACAGGAACACGCGAATTCTGGTCCATGCCACTTCTTGTTAATGAACACACACTCATTCCAAGACCCGATACAGAACGGTTAGTTGAGCTCACTTTGGCATTATTTACAAAAACACAGGCTAAGATTCTAGATGCCGGCACAGGCTCAGGCGCCATCGCGCTGGCATTAGCCTCTGAGCGCCCTGAATGGGAAATCATGGCCTGCGACAAACAAGAAGAAGCCATTGATATGGCCAAAAGAAATGCTACTGAATTATCGCTTCACAACATTAACTTTTTCTGCTCAAATTGGTTTAATAACCTGCCTAACACGTCGTTTGACGTCATTGTATCCAATCCACCTTATATCGCAGAAAATGACCCACATCTTTCAGAGGGCGATTTGCGTTTTGAACCCAAAGGCGCATTAGTCAGTGGCGAAGATGGTCTGGTTGCTATTCGATATCTGGTAAAAAATAGTTACGAGCGGCTTTTACCCAATGGGTTATTATTATTGGAGCATGGTTTTTCTCAAGCAGCCGCGGTAACCCGCCTGCTAAAACAAGGCGGTTATCGACAGGTACAATCTTGGCTTGATTTACAAGGACACACGCGAGTAAGTGGCGGGTGGCGGGTATAAAAAATCCCATAAAAAACAAACGTATCTCGAATAATAAGCTATAATTACATATTAGGATTGATGAATAATATGAATTTTGTTATAAACCTAACCTTTTTTAGACGGCATGTGATTTTTGCAAGATGATATAATTGGGTTTTGATTACACAGAAGTACCCATTGAATTAACCAATATAAGTGAGCACCACGTGAAAAATGATACCGTTGGAAATATGGGAATAGCTCTCTATCAGGAAACTGATGGTGAAGACTACATGAATGAAAAACAGCTGGCACACATTGAAGAAATTCTGCTTGCATGGCGTCAATCGCTTATGGAAGAAGTTGACAGAACAGTCACACACATGAAGGATGAAGCCGCTAACTTCCCCGATCCGGCCGATAGAGCCAGTCAAGAAGAGGAGTTTAGTATTGAATTACGTACTCGTGATCGCGAACGAAAACTCATTAAAAAAATTGAGGATGCCCTTCAACGATTGCGCGAAGATGAGTTTGGATATTGTGAAGCCTGCGGCATTGAAATCGGATTACGGCGATTAGAAGCAAGACCGACCGCAACGTTATGTATTGATTGCAAAACCTTATCTGAGATTAAAGAGCGTCAAAATCAAGGTGCATGAACTGCGTCATCGATGTTTCTTCCTTTAAATCATTTTATAAGGAGAAACACCGGTGATGTTTACATGATTAATCCATACCCCAACCATGACTGACTAGCATAGACTGCCCAGTCAAAGCATTTGAATCAAAACCCCCAAAGAATACAGCTACATCAGCCACATCATCAACGGTCGTAAACTCACCATCAGCCGTCTTCGATAAAAATACTTTTTTAACTACTTCAGCTTCGCTTATACCCAATGCTTTCGCTTGTTCAGGAATTTGTTTTTGTACTAGAGGTGTCAGCACATAACCTGGACAAATTACATTTGCACGAACACCGTGTTCAGCACCCTCTAACGCCACAACACGACATAAACCTAATAATCCATGCTTACAAGTCACATAAGGTGCTTTTAATTTTGACGGCAACTTCGAGTGAGCAGACCCCATATAAATAATACTTCCACCCCGTTTTTGCTCATACATCACACGCAACGCAGCCCGAGTTGTCAAAAAAGCCCCGTCAAGGTGAACGGCAACCATCTTTCGCCAATTGTCAAATGACAATTGATCAACCGATTCAATATGCTGAATACCCGCATTACTAATTAAAATATCTAGACCACCAAATTGCTCAACAGCCTTTGCAATACCTGCATCAACAACCTTTTCATTGGTGACATCCATTTCGACACTTATAGCCTGGCCACCGCTATCCCGTATGCTTTGAGCTGCAACGTCCGCTTCGGTCAAAACACGATCGGCAATAATAACTTTAGCCCCTTTTTTTGCATAGACTTGTGCAATATGCAAGCCAATTCCACTGGCAGCACCGGTAATTAGCGAGACTTTATTTTGAATACTCATGTTAATAAACCTCCCTGTTTATCATAAATTAACTATTATTTTAAATAATCATAAACGACTTGACCATAAGGTAACGTTAGATCGGTCAATATATGCGATGCTGACAACACTCGCTTTATGGGTAAATTTGTCACCGGAGCTAAGGCATGTGCAAAAAATTGCAATGCAGCAGGACCACTCCACGCACTTTTGATCACTATATTTTCTAATTGATACCGAACCAACTCACATACACGAAGCGAACCATCAACATGCGGTATAATTTTTAATAAAAAACCAGGAGAAGCTAGACTCTTAGCACACGCTTGATTATCTAACGGGTAATACTTATAGCCCATACTGCCAACAACGACATCAATACCGTCATATGCTAATTTCCCCACCAATGTTTCAGAATGAACCTCAAGACTAACCGTCGCCAATTTTTTAGGAAAACCCCATAATTCTCGACCCGCAACGATAGGAGATAAATCGTCTAAATACATTGCGTGTACATAACCGCCCTGTTCACCTTGATAAGTAACCGGAACCACTTGACCACTTTCAGTATATGAACCAAATCCATTTGAATCCGGCATTTTGATAAATTCATATTTAACAATAGGCTCAGAAACCTCGAGCGGCTCAGGCACAACGGCTCTCAATGCATCCATATCGGTCTCATAGGTAATCACAAAAAACTCTCGATTAACAAAATGATAAGGACCTGGAGGGTAAGCCGGTGAAGAATGGGGCATTGAGAATCCCTTACTGAGAATGTCTGTTATTTTCATTTTAATTACGCTCCTTAAACAACAATAGTATTCCTTATTCACCCACTCGCATTAATCGTGTCATGTTATTCGGCGCTTCATAAACCCGACATTGTAAATCGTCTGCTGGCTTTTCCCACTTGCCTGACTCTGCAATCATGGCCTTAGAATCACGATAACCTGCATCAATTCGTTTACTAATTGTCACATGACCAAAGTTATAGTCTTTAGAGGAAGCACGATGGATCCTCGCACTATAGTTAATATGAACCAAGGTGTGTTGATGAGGCTCATCCGAATCAATTAACGAAATCAGTTTTTCCCGCTGCTCTGCGTTTAATTCCTTTGACAATTCATGCAGTCTTATTTTTAAATGTTGCCGTTCTATATGAAATTTAATCAAACGTCTTGCATGTGTGCTGTACGAAATATCTTTGCTACGCTCAGCGACACCATCCATGTCATTAGGAATAAAAGGTGTTCCACCAAAACAATCTATCACAAAGCACAATGTGCTGGCCGAGGGTTTTGCATCAATAATAACCTCCAAGGGCGTATTAGAATGAATACCGCCATCCCAATAATATTCGCCATCAATCTTTATTGCGGGAAAACCCGGAGGCAATGCCGCACTGGCCATGACATGCTCCGGCCCAAGAAGATAATTAATATTATTAAAATAAATAAGTTGGCCGGTGTTAACTTGCACTGCCCCTAAACTCAGACGTGTCAGACTGGAGTTTAATCGTTCAAAATCAACTAAATCTAATAGTGTTTGTCTAAGCGGATATGTATCATAAACACTCAAATTGGCAGGTGTTGACTCAGATTGAGGAATAGAGAAATAAGGCGATGGCACACGAGGAAGAAAGAAACCTTGCTGACCAAAAATCAACGCAGAATTTGAACAGATTGTATTATATAAATCGAAAGTAGATGGCGAATAACCAAACATATCAAAAGGGCCATGCGTAGAAACACGATGCCAAAACTCATCAAGCTTATTCATTCGATCTTCAGGTGCATTACCCACCACAATAGAACCGATAATAGCTCCAATCGAGGTCGCTGAAATCCAATCCGGCTCATACCCCGCTTCCAGTAATCCCCTGATGACACCAGTTTGATAAGCACCTAAAGAACCACCACCTTGCAAGACATAAGCAGTACGCGAATAGCGATCATTATCCGGTTTACCCACCTTATCAAAACGATCAGCGAAGGGGTTATCATATGCGGGATCACTTGGGCGGTGGTGATGTTCATTCATCATAATACACTCCTGCGCATGGACCATGCTCGTTAAGTGCCAACAAGAATAGGCCTAGTTATTATAATAAAGATAAAAAAAGCTTAGGCCAAGACCAGTTAAAAAGCCAGTTTAACAACAGGCATTTATTTACTGTAACGCATCACTTCATCTATGTATCGCCCAACCACACCCCGATGAGCAACCAACAGTTCGGTTGCACTAGCCACTTGATGGCGCCGTCGTAATGCATCATGATGCATCTTAATGATTGCATTAATCAATTCATCAACATCATTAAGTAATTGGATAGCGCCCACAGACAATAAGTCCGCACAAATCGTTTTAGAATTTTGCATGAACGGCCCACAAAAAACCGGCACTTGCATGGCAATGGGTTCGAGTACATTGTGTCCACCAACAGGAACCAAGCTGCCACCAACAAACGCATAATCACTAACCTGATAAAAACCAAGTAGTTCACCTAAGGAATCAACCACCAGAACGTCAGTTTCAAGATTTATTGTTGAAGGTTGACTCCGTAAGCCCGTTTTTAAACCATGATGTTGACACAAGTCATAAACTGTTTTAAATCGTTCAGGATGACGAGGGGCAATCAATAATATGAAATCGGGAATGGCATCTTTTAATCGGCTTAAAGCATTTAATAATTGATTTTCTTCATCATCATGCGTGCTCGCTGCAATTAACACAGGGCGTTGTTGACCCCATGAATTTTTGAATGCTTGAAATTGTTTTTCGTTAGGCACTGTAATATTCAAATCAAATTTTATATTTCCCAGTGCATGAACACGCTCAGCTGGCGCACCTAATGCTCTAAAACGCATTGTATCCTGCTCGCTCTGAGTCAAAATTGCCTTAAAATTAGCCAATATCGGTTTAAAAAAGAACCCCACTCGTTGATAATAACGAAACGCTTTATCTGATATGCGCGCATTAACTAATACAAGGGAAAGTTTCGCTATTGATGCCTGGCAAATCAAATTGGGCCATATCTCGGTTTCCATAATGATTCCAACACGTGCATTCAGTTTTTTAAAAAATTGTCGGAGCACCCAGGGTAAATCATAAGGAATATACTGATGAGTAACTTTTTCACCAAATCGCGATATCACCTGTTGAGACCCTGTAGGAGTCATGGTGGTCACTAAAACGCGGTATTCTTTAGCCAACAACGCATCAATCAAAGGGGTTGCCGCAACCACCTCACCTAACGATACCGCATGTAACCAAACATCCACAGACGATATAGAATTTAGAGCGAAACGCTCATGAATTCGAGAACGATAAGCTGGCAGAAATCGGCCTTTCCAATAAAGACGAAGCAATATGAACGGCAGCGTTAAATACAATAAAAGAGTGTAAATGTATAGCAGCATGTTATATCTCAACAAAATTACAGTATAACAAGATTATGGTCTAACCAGTATTCCTGCTAAAATGGAATTTTAGTGTATAACACAGGAACGGTGATGAACTTACGTCACGTTTTTACAAGTCAACGATGGTGGGGAAAAGTACTTGGTGCATTTTTAGGGTTTCTGGTGGCAGGACCTGTCGGTTCTTTGTTTGGCATTCTTATCGGTAATTTTTTTGACCGCGGTCTAAACCAGCATTTTTCTAACCCAATGTGGCATTACCATGCTGAAAAACGCCCATCTGTTAAAAATATCTTTCTCCAGGCAACCTTTTCGATTATGGGGCATATTGCAAAAGCAGACGGTCGCGTATCCAAACAAGAAATTCAACTGGCTAACCAAACTATACAACACATGAATCTTAACAAAGCACAAAAAAAGGCAGCACAACATTTTTTTAATGAAGGAAAAAAAGAGGGTTTTAAATTAAAACAAATGATAGTTGTACTCAATAAAGCCACTCGCAATAATCCCAATCTGTTAAAACTATTCCTGGATATACAATACAAAGTCGCCCGATTAGATGGGTTATCAGAAAAAAAAATTGAAATAATGAACACTATCTTGAATTATACTCAGCATGCACCCATTCACGAACAATCATGGTTTCATGAAAAAGCTTATTCTCAGTCCTATGAGCATCAATCGAATCACTCATACCAAAATAAACCAAACCATGATTCACATCTTGGATTAACGAACGCATTTCGTATTTTAGAGGTTCAACCCATGGCAAGTAAACAAGAGGTAAAGCGCGCATACAAACGATTAATGAGCAAACATCATCCAGACAAGCTTATTGCACAAGGTCTTTCTAAAGAAAGAATTAAAAGCGCCACTGAAAAAACACAATTGATTGCTAAAGCATATAATCAGATTTGTACAAGTAAAGGATGGTAGGGTTGTGATTTTTTATGACTCTAAAACCCGTCGTTGCGAGCCTTTAGATAGAGGCTGAAAACGTTCCGAACTAATTTGCGTCACTGCGAGGAATGAAGCAGCCCAGGGTTCCGTGCGCTGAACCTCTAGATTGCTTCACTGCCGTTCGCAATGATTATATTCTGATGTAGCATCACTGGTTTTCGGAGCTGAGTTTTTAATTAAATTGAATACCGGCAGCATCTAAGATATCTTTTGTTTTCGCAGCCATAATTTGATGCGCAGGAGCCGTTGGGTGGACCGGATCAAAAAACAAATGACCGGTGCATGCATCAACTAATTTGTTGACAGAATGAATCAACGGTCTTGCCGTAGACACCATGTTTAAAACTGACTTTTGCGAGGGAGAATACACCATTTCTTCGTAACAAGTATCCGTTACGTTACTAAAACCATAGCGCTCGGGGAAATTCATCACATCATCGAGAATATGATTAACATCGAAATATAACCAGGTCACATCGGGATATTCTCGTTTTAATTGCGCAACCATATCACTCAATGAAGCATTATGCTTTTCAGACAAAGACGATAATAATGCAACGGCATCAAAATCTTGAGCTGCCGGGATACGACCTAAATCAGGCAAATCAACAACCATAATATACTTGGCACCTTTGGAAACCAAACGAACCAAATCATGTTTAATACCTAAAATCACCGCTGAAACCGCCTCATCAACCTGTTCAGGCACAGCTAAGTAATTATTAGCTCCCATCCATACAACGTATAGACTGCTGTCATCCGCTTTATCTTGATGCGCAAGCAAGTAACCATCAATTTCTCGTCTTAACGTGAATAAAACCTCTTCTCCATCATCGTCATCATCCACCTCTTCAGACACCCCAGCTCCTCCAAATGCATAATCTAGAAGATGACTTTGACTTTGTTTGGGATAGTAGGTTTTAGCTAACAGCTCAATCCATACAGGACCGTTTGTAAAGCGGCCTTTGAAATAAGGCGGGGACATCGGGAGCTCACGATTCATGTATTCGTATAAATTTCCGTTATCTGACAAACTATCACCAAAAACAACAATTTTATTCAGTGATGTCGCGGAAACCAAACTTGAAAAAAACAACGCAAATACTATAAAAATAATACTCATAGTTATCCTTGGTTTTTAAGCATAAATGGAGTGGTTCGCCTTATACGTTGTCATGAGCACATTTCACGCGTCATCACAAGCATAACGAGGGATGACGCACAGTGTATTTAACGGTTAAACCTAAACAGAACCCAGTGACGTTAGTTTTAATTGTCTGCCACACACCCATGCTTTATTTAAGCCCTGAACCAAGGCTTTGTCCATACCTTTAGGTAAACGAACTGTAGAATGATCATCATTAATTTTTAAACCAGTAATAAAACGACTTTGTAACCCGGCTTCATTCGCAATAGCACCCACAATATTTCCTGGTTTAACGCCATGCACACGGCCAACATCCAGTCGATACAATTCCTGCGCATAATCTTCACGCGCACTATGACGGTCTGAATTCGTTGAACGTGGACGCTCTGAACGGTCACTATGACCTCTGGGTGGTCTTGCATCATTACTGCTACGAACACGCGCTTCTTTAGCAGGACTGGCTGCTGACACGTAACCTGCAAATTTCTCATCCCAAGGCTTATCTTTATTCAACAGTAACGCCAGTGCGGCAGCAACATCAACAGCCGAAACATCGTTACTTTTCAAATACTCATCAATAATACGACGATAAGCAGGTAAATTTTCATGCTCTAATCGTGCTGTGATGTTCGCCATGAAACGTTGTTGTCTAACCGTTTGAATCATGTAATCCGTTGGTACGGTAATTTTTTCAATACGTTGACGTGTATGACGCTCGATACTGGTCAACATGCGCGATTCTCTTGGGGTTACGAATAATATCGTAATACCACTTCGTCCCGCCCGTCCCGTTCGACCAACACGATGAACATAGGTTTCACAATCATGTGCCATATCATAGTTCACAACGTGAGTCACACGCTCGACGTCCAAGCCACGCGCTGCAACATCCGTTGCAACGAGAATATCTATCGCACCGGACTTAAATTGAGCAACAATACGTTCACGAAGATTCTGAGTAATATCACCATGAATCGCCATAGCACGTAAACCGCGTTGCTGTAATATTTCAGCGACTTCTTCAGTACTGCTTTTCGTACGAACAAACACGATAACGCCTTGCGTTTCTTCAACAGCCAAAATACGCAACAACGCATCAGGTTTTTGATACTGACCAACCGTGAGAAAACGCTGTTCAATACTTTTAACGGTTGCTGTCTCCATACGAATTTCAACAGAGGCTGGATTGTCCAAATAACGTGTTCCAATTTGACGAATTCGCGAAGGCATCGTCGCTGAAAAAAGAGCTATCTGTCTTTTTTCAGGTAATTTTGACAGAATATTTTCGACATCCTCGATAAAGCCCATTCGCAACATTTCATCGGCCTCATCCAACACAAACGTGCTTAGCTCGCCTAACTTTAATGTTCCACGCTCAATATGGTCAAGAATTCGACCTGGAGTTCCAACGACGACTTGTGCGCCATCGCGTAATTTTTGTAATTGCGGTCTATAATCTTGACCACCACACAACACAGTCACACGAACATTTTTCATGTGCGTAGACAATGATTCGATGTGAGATGCGACTTGAATGGCAAGCTCACGAGTTGGTGCTAAAATCAGTGCCTGTGGGCTTTGAATAGTCGGTAATAAACGCTGTAAAATCGGTAAACCAAACGCGGCGGTTTTACCCGTACCGGTTTGCGCTAAACCAATTAAATCCCGACCTTCCAGTAACAAAGGAATGGTTTCAAGCTGGATAGGTGACGGCGTCGTAAAATTTTTATCAACAAGCGCTTTCAGCAGCGCATCAGATAAGTTAAGATCTGCAAAAGTTGTTAAATTATGGGTCATAAAATTCCTGGAAATACACATAATCTGAAATTAGATTAAGCAATGCAAAAACTGGTCAGTATAATATCAGAAATAGATGTGAAATGCACTCTTTTTATTCGTTTATTTTTAAAAAAATGCGCTCAAACCCTATGTATAACCATTATTAAATCCATCACTATGGTCGAATTTGGACACTGGATTTCTCCCATATTATCACCATAAAATAAATTCACACAAATTAAATACAGATCATTTTGTAATTTTATGTGCTTTATGATGATAATTTTATCGTAACTTTGTCACTCCCTTAAAAACTACCCGATAACACAAACTGCTTAGATCAATGCCGCCATTCGGCAAGCCTGATCAATCGCATGTCGTGCATCCAATTCCAGTGCCTTATAAGCCCCCCCTATCACATGTACCATCTTGCCCGCTTGTTTAAGGGGTTCGTATAATCCATTTAACTCCGTTTGGCCACTACAAATGACAATAGAATCCACATCTAAAACGCGAGGCTTATCATGAATCAACACATGAAGTCCCTCATCATCAATGCGAACATAGGTTACACCGGATAACATTTCAACCTGCTTATGCTTTAAACCTAAACGATGGATCCAACCCGTTGTTTTCCCTAAACCTTGACCTAATTTTTGTTTTTTTCGCTGCAATAAATAAACCTGTCGCGGACTTTTGGCTATATGAGCAGGCTTCAGACCCCCACGATGTTCACCCTTTAAATCAATACCCCACTCATCGTAAAATGAGTTTGTTGATGACTTGGACGCATCATGCGTTAACCATTCTGCAACATCAAAACCTATGCCACCTGCTCCAATTACAGCAACGCGCTTCCCTGGAATACGGGTTTGTGAAATAACATCAATATAAGTCATAACTTTTTCATGCGTTATCCCAGGAATTGATGGAATACGTGGTTCAACACCCGTGGCGAGCACAATCTCATCAAAGTCTTTCAAAATGGTTAAATCAACATCAACTTTCGTACGAATATCAACTTGATATTTTTCCAACTGATAGGTGAAATACTCGATGGTATGGTGATAGTCTTCTTTGCCAGGAATGGCTTTGGCTAGATTAAACTGCCCACCTAAAATAGCACTTTTTTCAAATAGTGTTACCTGATGACAACGCTCAGCAGCAACGGATGCAAACGCCATTCCCGCAGGCCCCGCACCGACTACAGCAATGCGTTTAGGCTCACTCGTACTTTGGTATACGAGCTCTGTTTCGTGACACGCACGCGGATTAACCATGCAAGATGCCGTTTTATTCACAAACACCTGATCTAAACAGGCTTGATTACAGGCAATACAAACATTAATAGACCGACTTTCACCCAGCTTGGCCTTATTAGCAAACTGAGGGTCTGCTAAAAAAGGCCTAGCCATAGATACCATATCGGCCATTCCATTTTCTAACAAATCATTAGCAAGCTTAGGCGTATTGATACGGTTTGACGTAATCACCGGAATATTAACATGGGGTTTTAAATGATGGGTGACTTCTGAAAAAGCGGCTGACGGCACCATGGTTGCAATCGTCGGAATACGGGCTTCATGCCAACCAATTCCGGTATTGATCAAAGTAGCGCCTGCGTCTTCAATGGCTTTGGCTAACAAAACAACCTCGTCCCAACTGCTACCATCAGCAATCAAATCCATCATAGATAAACGATAAATAATAATAAACTGTTGACCCACCGCTTCACGAACCGCACGGACCACCTCAACGGGAAAGCGCATTCGATTTTTATAGCAACCACCCCATTCATCTTGGCGTTGGTTTGTGTGACTCACAATAAACTGATTAATCAAATACCCTTCACTACCCATGATTTCCACGCCATCATAACCAGCATGCTTTGCAAGGCGGGCGCAGCGTGCAAAATGAGCGATGGTTTTAACTACTCGCCGTTTACTCATGGTCCACGGTTAGATC
>JAJZSG010000167.1 GCA_021849905.1 Pseudomonadota bacterium | reverse complement strand
ATGCAGCAATAAAGCAGCTTGTTCTTGAATAGTCCGTGTTATATCGGGATGAGCATGTCCTAAACCACATACAGCAATACCACTAAACGTATCAAGATAAGCCTTGCCGTTGTCGTCGTATAACCAAATGCCTTTTCCATGAGTAAACGTCAAGGGAAGTGGATTGTAGGTCGTGATCAATCCCATGATAACCTCCTAACGTAGATTTTTAGCCACAAAGTCCCAGTTGACTAAATTCCAGAATGCATTGAGATAATTTGGCCGCACATTACGATAATCTATATAATAAGCATGTTCCCAAACATCACAAGTTAATAAGGCATTTAATCCATCGGTCATGGGTGTTGCGGCATTGCTTGTACTAATTATTTTTAAGTGTCCTTGTTTATCTTGAACCAACCAAGCCCATCCGGAACCAAACGTTGAAATAGCGGCTTGAGTAAATTGTTCGTGGAATGCATTAAAAGAACCAAAATGAGTATTAATTGCATGAGCGAGTTTTCCGGTTGGTTCGCTGCCGCCATTAGGACTTAAGCAATGCCAATAAAATGTATGATTCCAAACTTGTGCTGCATTGTTGAATATACCACCGGATGATTTTTTAATGAGGTCTTCCAATGTCATGGTTGCAAAGTCGCTATCGGTAATGAGTTTGTTTAAATTGGTAACGTAAGTCTGGTGGTGTTTTCCATAATGATATTCCAGTGTTTCTTTTGAAATATGGGGTGCTAAAGCATCTAGGGCATAGGGTAGTTCGGGTAGTGTAAAGGTCATCAGTCGCTCCAAATTGTAAATTAAATCGATCAAACACTAACTTTGAATGTAACTGCTCACTCTCTAGTCAGTTTTTGTAAAGTCATAAGTTGTAAATCAATGACTGAACTGGTTCTTTTCTGTATTCTGCTATAAGTGTAACAGGTTAGAAAACAGTTACAATCCAAGGTTGTAGCAGTTGCAATATGGCCTCATTTTCGCCATAATGAATTTTTTGGCTTACTAGAATATAGGTGTTAACGTGGATACGATAGAAAAAATAAAAAAACAGTTGGCTGAGCATAGCATTCTTCTGTATATGAAAGGCAATCCTAAAGCGCCTCAATGTGGATTTTCGGCTCGTGCAGTCCAGTGTATTGATGCATGTGGTGTTAATTTTGCTTATGTTGACATTCTTGCTAATCCCGATATTCGCCAAACCCTGCCTCAATACGCAGATTGGCCGACGTTTCCTCAATTATACGTCAAGGGCGAATTGATTGGGGGTTCTGATATCATTGCTGAGATGTATGAACAGGGTGAGCTGGAGCAGGTATTGCGTCAAGCAGTGGATATTGAATAATCAATTGTTGTTAACAGTGGAGAAATAAATGAGTGTTTTAGTTGGGCGTAAGGCCCCTGATTTTACAGTGCCTGCTGTATTAGGTAATGGTGAAATTGTTCCTGGTTTTAATTTACACAATGAAATCAAATCAAGTTACGCGATTGTGTTTTTCTATCCTCTTGATTTCACATTTGTGTGTCCTTCGGAGTTAATCGCGCTAGACCGACGTATGTCTGATTTCACAAAACGGGGTGTGAAAGTTGTTTCGGTTTCAATTGATTCACATTTTACGCATAACGCGTATCGAAATACGCCTATTAACCAAGGTGGAATTGGAGAAGTGACATTCACGATGGCCGCTGATATGACGCATTCAATTTCTCAGGCTTATGGTGTTCAGCATCCTGAAGCGGGTGTTGCATTGCGTGCCGCATTTGTTATTGACAAAGAGGGTATGGTTCGTTCTCAAGTCGTTAATGATCTGCCCATAGGACGTGATATTGATGAGTTATTGAGATTAGTTGATGCGGTTCAATTTGCTGATGCGCATGGTGAAGTGTGTCCTGCGGGATGGAAAAAAGGTGATGCCGGTATGAAGGCTAGCCCTCAGGGTGTTGCTGATTATCTTTCAAAGCATTCTGAGTCTTTGTAAAGATATTTTGGCTTTCGCAGTTTCCGTGTATGTTCAATTGTTGGGCCAAGGCCCAACCTACGAATCTTATGTAGGCTGAGCTTTGGCCCAGAATTGCCTGGCAAAGCCAAGATTCAGATTGGGCCCTAGTTTCCAGGTGCCTGCGTTTGTTGCCAAACTCTCATCATTTTACAAAATAATTCGGCTGTTTTTTCAGCGTCATATATCGCTGAATGGGCTTCCTTTGCATCAAAAGGAATTCCCGCTGATTGCATGGCTTTAGCTAATACGGTTTGTCCGTATATAAAACCAGCAAGGGTTGCTGTGTCGAAACAAGTAAAGGCGTGAAACGGTAATTTAACGCCGGTTCGCTTTGCCGCTTCCTTGATGAATAACAAATCAAACCAGGCATTGTGCCCGACCAAAACGGCCCGCTGACATTGACTGTGATTTAATGCTTTATTAATCGGCATAAAAAGTCGCTCGAGCGCTTCTCTTTCATTCAGTGCGAATCGTAGAGGTTGATAAGGGTCAATTTGATTAAAGGCTAGTGATTCGGGGTCAAGTTCTGCGCCTTCAAAGGGGTGTATATGCTCGAAAAAACGTTC
>JAJZSG010000037.1 GCA_021849905.1 Pseudomonadota bacterium | reverse complement strand
CCGATCTCAGCAGGTCGTGATATGCGGCCTATGGTAAAATTAGTTTCCGATAATGGAGATGAAATTTTCTTGTCTGGAACTAATGTTCCCGCACAATATTACTTACCTGTTGATGCAATTATTAACTTTGAGGATGGAAATGCTGTTGGAGTAGGTGATGTTATTGCTCGTATTCCTCAGGAGCGCTCTAAAACTCGTGATATCACCGGGGGTTTACCTCGTGTAGCAGATTTATTTGAAGCCAGAAAACCAAAAGATTCAGCTGTTATGGCTGAAGTATCGGGTTTAATTAACTTTGGTAAAGAAACGAAAGGCAAACGACGTTTAATGATTACCGAGTCAGAGAACAAGTCTCATGAGGAGTTGATTCCTAAATGGCGACATATTTCTGTCTTTGAAGGTGAACATGTTGTTCGCGGTGAGGTTGTTGCTGATGGCCCGCCAAACCCACATGACATTTTAAGGTTGCTCGGTGTTGGAGCACTAGCAAATTACATTGTAAACGAAGTTCAGGATGTATATCGCTTACAGGGTGTAAAAATCAATGATAAGCACATTGAAACCATCGTGCGCCAGATGTTAAGAAAACGAATCATTACATTTGTAGGTGATTCAAAGTTTCTTTTGGGCGAACAAGTGGAAGAGACGGTGATGCTCCAGGAAAATGATAAATTACTGGCAGAAGGGAAGCTTGAGGCTCGAGGTACGCCAATACTTTTGGGTATTACTAAGGCATCTTTAGCTACGGAATCATTTATTTCAGCAGCATCATTCCAAGAAACAACCCGAGTCCTTACGGAAGCGGCGGTAAGTGGCAAGATAGATGATTTACGTGGATTAAAAGAAAATGTGATGGTAGGTCGATTAATACCTGCAGGAACGGGGTATACGTACCATCTAAATCGTAAAGCAAGGCGTGCTCGAGTTAACTCAAGCGATCATGCTTCGCATGCAGTAACAGCAAGTGATGTAGAACATGCATTAAGTGAAGCGCTTAATGCAGACAAGCACGATCATTAGGAGATTAATGATTCAATAGGACATTTTTTTTACCAGGAGATAATGACAATTTATCTAGTTTAGGCTGATGAAAAGTCGTTATCTTAAAGGTATATCTAAATACCTAATTAGTTTGAACTTGACAAACTTCTTAGACCTATATAGAATCCGGCCTCCTTATGCATACGAAATAATATCAAGCTAAAGTTCGGAGTTAACAACAAATGGCTACTGTTAATCAGTTAGTAAGAAAGCCTCGTGCGGACGCAAAGAAAAAAAGTAACGTTCCCGCACTGGAATCTTGCCCCCAACGTCGGGGTGTGTGTACGCGTGTTTATACAACAACGCCAAAAAAACCTAACTCAGCTATGCGTAAAGTTGCGCGCGTTCGTCTGACAAACGGCTTTGAAGTCTCGTCTTATATCGGAGGCGAAGGCCATAATTTGCAAGAGCATTCTGTTGTATTAATAAGAGGCGGTCGTGTTAAGGATTTGCCTGGTGTTCGATACCATACAGTCAGGGGTAGCTTGGATACATCTGGTGTTAGTGATCGTAAGCAAGGCCGTTCTAAATATGGAACCAAAAAGCCGAAAGACAAGAAATAACCTGAGCGTAGGAAAGAGATATGCCAAGAAGAAGAGAAGTCCCTAAAAGAGAAATTTTGCCAGATCCTAAGCATCATAGTGAACTGTTAGCAAAATTTATTAATGTCTTAATGGTTAGTGGAAAAAAATCCACAGCTGAAAAAATCATATACGGCGCATTAGACGTTATGGATGAGCGTATTAAAAAATTAAAGAAAGACGAAGAAGATGAAAGCAACAGTACGGGTACAATAAGTGCATTGCGATATTTCGAGAAAGCACTAACGAATGTTAGACCAACGGTAGAAGTACGTTCTAGACGGGTTGGCGGTGCAACGTACCAAGTTCCTGTTGAGGTTAGGCTGGACAGAAGTATTGCTTTAGGCATGCGCTGGATTGTTCAAGCTTCGCGTTCACGCGGTGAGAAAGGCATGATGTTGCGTTTGGCTGGTGAATTAGTTGATGCCTACGAAAGTAAGGGATCTGCTGTAAAAAAACGTGAAGAAACGCATAAAATGGCTAAAGCTAACCAAGCCTTTGCACATTTTAGATGGAATTAAGAGAGAGAGAGAGGTATTACCCGTGTCAGCTACTGCATTAGAACTATACCGAAATATCGGCATTGCCGCACATGTTGATGCGGGCAAAACAACAACTACAGAACGTGTTTTATTTTATACTGGTACTTCTCATAAAATAGGAGAAGTACATGATGGCGCTGCGACAATGGACTGGATGGTTCAAGAGCAAGAGCGTGGTATAACCATAACTTCTGCAGCAACAACCTGTTATTGGTCAGGTATGGATAAGCAATACGATAAACATCGTATTAATATTATCGATACGCCAGGTCACGTTGATTTTATGATTGAAGTAGAGCGCTCTTTACGTGTGCTTGATGGTGCGATCGTTGTATTTGACTCTGTTTCGGGCGTAGAACCACAATCAGAGACAGTATGGCGACAATCTGATAAATACGGCGTGCCTCGTATAGTTTTTGTTAACAAAATGGATCGTATGGGCGCAAACTTTATGAGAGTTGTTGACCAGATTCAGAAAAGATTAGGATCAAATCCTGTTGTTGTCCAGTTGCCGATAGGTGCAGAAGAAACATTCTCTGGCGTGATTGATATTGTTAAAATGAAAGCCATTTCATGGGACGAAGATAGCAAGGGTATGACTTTTGAATATCATGATGTTCCGACTAATCTCTTAGAAAAATGTCTTGATTTACGCAATAAAATTGTCGAAGCAGCAGCAGAAGCGTCCGATGAGCTTATGGAGAAATATCTTGAAGGTGCTGAGTTTACTGAAGAAGAAATTAAGCAAGCCATAAGACAACGTACAATAAAAAATGAAATTGTACCTGTTTTTTGTGGCTCTGCCTTTAAGAACAAAGGTGTCCAAGCTGTTCTTGATGGCGTAATTGATTATTTGCCCGCTCCTATAGACGTTCCGGCCATTAAAGGGCTTGATGAAGATGGTGAGCCGGATTCAAGAAAGACTGCTTATGATGAGCCTTTTTCAGCTTTGGCTTTTAAAATTGCTACAGACCCATTTGTTGGTACTTTAACCTATTTTAGAGCTTATTCTGGTGTTTTGAAATGTGGTGACACAGTTTATAATTCAGTCAAAGGTAAAAAGGAACGAATTGGCCGCTTATTGCAAATGCACGCGAATTCCCGAGAGGAAATCAAGGAAGTTAGAGCGGGCGATATTGCAGCGGCAGTTGGCCTCAAAACAGTTACTACTGGGGATACTTTATGTGATTTAAATAATGTAATCATACTAGAGCGTATGGATTTTCCTGATCCTGTAATAGCCGTGGCAGTAGAACCTAAAACAAAAGCTGATCAAGAAAAGATGGGTATAGCTCTTGGAAAATTAGCTCAAGAGGATCCTTCTTTCAGAGTGCACACTGATGAAGAGTCTGGTCAAACAATTATTGAAGGAATGGGAGAGCTTCATCTTGAAATTATTGTAGACCGCATGCGTCGAGAGTTCATGGTTGAAGCCAACGTTGGTAAACCAAGAGTTGCTTATCGTGAGACGCTTAAGTCGGCTGTTGAACAAGAAGGTAAATTTGTAAGGCAATCAGGTGGTCGTGGCCAATACGGACATGTATGGCTTAAAATAGAGCCTCAAGCTCGCGGTGAAGGTTATGAGTTTGTTAATGCTATCGTTGGTGGTGTAATTCCAAAAGAATATATTCCAGCTGTAGATAAAGGAATTCAAGAGCAGCTTCAGAATGGTGTTATCGCAGGCTATCCCGTAGTCGATGTCAAAGTTACATTGTTTGATGGATCATTCCATGAAGTTGATTCTAGTGAAATGGCATTCAAGATAGCTGGCTCTCAGTGCTTCAAGCAAGGTGCGCAAAAAGCAACTCCTGTACTTCTTGAGCCAGTCATGGCTGTTGAAGTTGTTACTCCTGAAGAATACATGGGAGATGTAATGGGTGATTTGAGTCGACGTCGCGGTATGCTTCAAGGTATGGACGAGTCGCCTGCTGGTCGTGTTATTCGTGCAGAAGTACCTTTGGCAGAAATGTTTGGATATTCTACTGATTTGAGATCTGCAACTCAAGGACGTGCGACCTATACGATGGAATTCTCAAAATATTCAGAAGCGCCAGCGAATATTGCTGAAGCGATAATTAAGAAACAATAAGTTCAATAAAAAGTTAATGAGGTATTGAAATGGCTAAGGAAAAATTTGAGCGAAAAAAACCGCATGTTAACGTAGGCACTATCGGGCACGTTGATCACGGTAAAACAACCTTGACGGCAGCAATTACTACCATTATGGCTAAAAAGCATGGTGGTACAGCAAAGGCGTACGATCAGATTGATGCAGCCCCTGAAGAACGCGCACGTGGTATTACTATTTCTACTGCACACGTTGAGTACGAATCTACTAATCGCCATTATGCTCATGTTGACTGTCCAGGGCACGCTGATTATGTCAAAAACATGATTACAGGTGCTGCACAAATGGATGGTGGTATTCTAGTTGTATCTGCTGCTGATGGCCCCATGCCACAAACTAGAGAGCACATTTTATTATCTCGACAAGTCGGTGTTCCTTATTTAGTCGTTTATTTAAATAAAGCAGATATGGTTGATGATGCAGAGTTGCTTGAATTAGTCGAAATGGAAGTAAGAGACTTGTTAAGTTCTTATGATTTTCCTGGAGATGATACACCGATTGTATGTGGGTCGGCATTGAAAGCTTTAGAAGGTGATACGAGTGAAATTGGTATCCCTTCAATTGAAAAGCTTGTTGATACTATGGATGCCTATTTTCCTGAGCCAGTCCGCAATATCGATAAAAGCTTTTTGTTGCCTATCGAGGATGTTTTTTCAATATCAGGACGAGGAACTGTAGTAACAGGTCGTGTCGAGTGCGGTATTGTGAAGGTGGGTGAAGAAGTTGAAATTATCGGAATTCGAGATACGGTTAAAACAACTTGTACCGGTGTCGAAATGTTCCGAAAGCTTCTAGATGAAGGTCGTGCTGGTGACAACGTTGGTGTCCTGCTTCGTGGTACAAAACGTGATGATGTTGAACGTGGACAAGTCCTAGCGAAACCAGGTTCGATTAAGCCACACACAAAGTTTGAAGCAGAAGTATATGTTCTGACGAAGGATGAAGGAGGTCGTCATACACCTTTCTTTAATGGTTATCGTCCACAATTTTATTTCAGAACAACGGACGTAACAGGTACTTGCGACTTGCCAGAAGGAATCGAGATGGTTATGCCAGGAGATAACGTTCAGCTCGTTGTTAACTTGCATGCACCCATTGCCATGGATGAAGGATTGCGTTTTGCTATACGGGAAGGTGGCCGCACAGTCGGTGCCGGTGTTGTCGCTAAAATTATTGAGTAATTAAAATGAGCAATAATCAGAATATTAAAATTCGTCTCAAATCGTTTGATCATCGTATGATTGATTCTTCAACACGCGAAATTGTTGAAACAGCTAAACGAACTGGCGCTCAAGTTCGAGGACCTATTCCTTTGCCGATGCGTAAAGAGAAGTTTTCAGTACTTATTTCTCCACATGTGAATAAAGATGCACAGGATCAGTATGAGTTGCGTACACACAAGCGACTAGTCATTATCGTAAATCCAACTGAAAAAACAGTTGATGCATTGATGAAGTTAGATCTTGCTGCTGGTGTAGATGTGCAAATTAGTCTGGATGATGATTGATTGGTTTTTTTGACGTCCTAGTGGGCTGAAACAAAATAAATGAGGTGTTGCAATGGTGATCGATTTAGAAATCGGTTTGGTAGGCCGAAAAGTCGGTATGACACGAGTTTTTACTCCAGATGGAGTCTCAATTCCAGTGTCTGTGGTTGAGGTTCATCCGAATCGTGTTTCACAGTTAAAAAATGTTGAAAATGATGGTTATTGTGCCATCCAATTGACGGGCGGAACAAAAAAAGCTAGCCGTGTTAGCAAACCTTTGGCTGGACATTTTGCAAAAGCAGCTATTGAAGCGGGTGATATGCTGTGTGAATTTAGACTAAATTCGACAGATAGTTTTACGCTTGGACAAGTTCTTAATGTTTCAGATGTATTTCGTGATGGGCAAATGGTTGATGTCAGCGGAATTTCTAAAGGTAAAGGATTTGCAGGAACTGTTAAGCGTCATAATTTCCGTACACAAGATGCAACGCATGGTAACTCCCGTTCTCACCGCGTGCCTGGTTCCATAGGTCAAAATCAGACTCCTGGGCGTGTGTTTAAAGGTAAGAAAATGGCTGGCCATTTAGGTAATGTACGTTGTACAACGCAGTCGTTGGAGCTTGTTAAAGTCGATGTCGCACGGAACTTACTTTTAATTAAAGGCGCTATTCCTGGTGCGCCAGGTGCTAGAGTTGAAGTAAAGCCCACCGTTAAATCGCAGACAAGGGGCAGATAATGGAATTTACAGCTAAAGATACAAATCAACAAATTAACGTGAATCCAATTGTGTTTGGATATAAATACAACGAAGGCCTTGTTCATCAAGCTGTTGTTACTTTTATGAACAATGCGCGAAGTGGTAATAGCGCACAGAAAACACGTTCCGAGGTTCGAGGTGGCGGTCGTAAGCCATGGAACCAAAAAGGTACTGGACGCGCAAGAGCTGGAACTATTCGTAGTCCGCTATGGCGCTCAGGAGGAGTGACGTTTGCTTCGAAAAAACGTGATTATTCACAAAAAATTAATAAAAAAATGTACAAACGCGCAATGCGTAGTATAATCTCCGAACTTTACCGTACTGGTAACTTAGTTGTGGTTAGTGATTTTCAGTGCGAAACAAACAAGACTAAATTATTTATTAATAAGATGAATGAGTTAGGATTAAAAAATGCGCTAATTGTTATGAGTGAAGTTGGTGAGTTTGAATATTTGGCATCGCGAAATTTGTTTCAATATGATATTTGTGATGTTAATGCATTGGATCCAGTGAGCCTCCTGAAATTTGAGCAGGTTGTTATTACTGAAGATGCCGTCAGAAAGTTAGAGGAGCAATTACAATGAATGCTGAAAAGTTATTGATGGTTATTAGACAACCTCACACCTCTGAAAAATCAACTATCATGGCTGATAAATTTAAGCAGTTTACATTTAAAGTTTTGAAAACAGCGACTAAACCAGAAATTAAAACCGCAGTTGAGCAGTTGTTTAGTGTTAAGGTTAGTAGTGTGTCTGTCTTAAATGTTAAAGGTAAGAAAAAGCGCTTTAAACAAACCAGTGGTAAACGGTCTGATTGGAAAAAAGCGTTTGTTACTTTACAACCAGATTATGACATTGATTTCACAGTGACAGAATAAGGCAGATCAATATGGCATTAATTAAATCTAAACCCACATCGCCCGGAAAACGTGGTGAAATTCGTGTGGTTCATCATCATATATATAAAGGTAAGCCTCATGCTGCCTTAGTAGAAAAGCTTAATAAATCAGGCGGTCGAAATAACCAGGGTAGAATAACTGTTCGTCACATTGGTGGTGGAGTAAGAACCCAATATCGCATGATTGATTTCAAACGAACTAAGGATGGAATTGAGTCGAGGGTCGAGCGCATTGAATATGATCCAAATCGTACTGCTTTAATAGCATTGCTTGTCTACAAAGATGGTGAGCGTCGTTATATTATTGCTCCAAATGGTGTTGTCAAAGATCAAGTGCTACTTAGTGGAGACGATGCTCCTATAAGCGTTGGTAACTGTTTGACGCTTAAAAACATACCTCTAGGTACTACAATTCATTGTGTTGAGCTTAAGCCAGGAAAAGGTGCCCAGTTGCTTCGAAGTGCTGGCTGCAGTGGTCAGGTTGTTGCTAAGGAAGGAACGTATGCTACTTTGAAGTTGCGTTCTGGAGAAATGAGGAAAGTGTTGTTGGCTTGCAGAGCCGTTATAGGTGAAGTCAGCAATAGTGAGCACAGCTTACGTGTTCTTGGCAAAGCCGGTGCGTCAAGATGGCGTGGTATTAGGCCTACTGTACGTGGAGTTGCTATGAATCCCGTAGACCATCCACACGGTGGTGGTGAAGGTAGAACATCCGGTGGACGGCATCCAGTTTCACCATGGGGTGTTCCTACTAAAGGGTATAAAACAAGAAGTAACAAGCGTACTGATCGTTTTATTGTCAGAAGACGTAAGAAAAAATAATTCGTTTAAGAGGATATTAAGGTGGCTCGTTCTATAAGAAAAGGTCCTTATATTGATCAACATTTGTTAAACAAAGTTGAAGTATCAATAGCATCGAAGTCTAAGAAACCTATTAAAACATGGTCAAGACGTTCTACAATTTTACCTGAAATGATTGGTTTGACTATTGCTGTTCATAATGGCAAGGATCATATTCCTGTGTATATAACAGATAATATGGTTGGTCATAAATTAGGTGAGTTCGCCATGACTCGTACATTTAAAGGTCATTCTGGCGACAGAAAGACAAAAGGTAAGTAAGAGGCAGCTATGGAAGTTACAGCAAAATTGAAAGGCGCGGCTATGTCTGCCCAAAAAGCTCGACTCGTTGCAGATATGATTCGGAATAAAAAAGTGTCTCATTCACTTGATATTTTGAAGTTCACTCCTAAGAAAGGGGCTCAGCTATTACTTAAGTTGTTAGAATCGGCTGTAGCTAATGCAGAAAACAACGAGGGTGCTGATATTGATGAGCTCAAAGTAGGAACTGTATTTGTTGATGAAGCGGCTACATTAAAGCGTATTAGTCCACGAGCAAAAGGTCGTGCAAATCGTATATGCAAACGCACCTGCCATATCACCATTAAAGTGTCTGACGAGGAATAGCTATGGGACAAAAAGTAAATCCAATCGGTATACGACTGGGTATTAATAAAGATTGGAACTCTAAGTGGTTCGCAAGCAAAAATTATTCACAGTTGTTGAATCAAGATATTAATTTACGAAAGTGTTTAAAGAAAAAATTGATGTCCGCTGCTATCAGTAAAATTCAAATAGAACGACCCGCTAATAATGCTGTTGTTACTATACATACAGCACGTCCTGGTGTTCTGATTGGAAAAAAAGGCGGTGGCATCGAGTCTCTTCGTATGGAAATTTCTGCTCAATTAGGTGTTCCTGTTCATTTGAATGTTGAAGAAGTTCGTAAGCCAGAGTTGGATTCTACTTTGGTTGCAGAAAGTATTGCTCAACAGCTAGAACAACGCGTCATGTTTCGACGTGCGATGAAAAGAGCTGTAACTTCAGCCTTAAAATCAGGTGCCAAGGGCATCAAAATATGTGTAAGCGGCCGTCTTGGTGGTGCTGAAATAGCTAGAAGTGAGTGGTACAGAGAAGGCCGAGTTCCTTTGCACACATTTCGTGCTGATATTGATTACGGTACAGCTGAATCTAAAACCACCTATGGAATTATTGGGGTCAAGGTTTGGATCTTCAAAGGCGAGAGCGTTTCCCAGAAGAACCGTACTGCCGACAACAGCAAGTGAGTGAGGATTTACAACTATGTTACAGCCAAAACGAACAAAATATCGTAAGCAAATGAAGGGCCGAAACCGTGGTCTTGCACAACGAGGTTCGAGTGTAAGCTTTGGTGAGTTTGGTTTGAAAGCTCTAGAAAGAGGACGCCTAACTGCTAGGCAAATTGAAGCTGCCAGGCGCGCCATGACTCGTCACATTAAGCGCGGTGGAAAAATTTGGATACGTGTTTTTCCTGATAAGCCTATTACACAAAAGCCACTAGAAGTTAGACAAGGTAAAGGAAAGGGTAGCGTAGAATATTGGGTTGCCCAAATTCAGCCAGGAAAAATTCTGTTTGAAATGGAAGGTGTTACAAGAGAGTTAGCAATTGAAGCCTTTGACTTAGCTAAAGCTAAACTCCCTTTTAAAGTGATGTTTGAACAGAGGAAGGTGATGTAATGAAAGATTCAATGAAGTTAAAAAACACTGCCGAGTTAAATAGTTTAACATGTAAAGAGTTGGAAGTTGAATTGTTGGCTCTTCGTAAACATCAGTTCACATTGCGCATGAAGAAAGCGAGTGGTGCGCTTGATAAAACTCATTTTGTAACTTTAGTAAGAAAAGCAATAGCTCGTGTTAAAACAATTATGACTGAAAAGGCGGGTGATAGTCATGTCAAATAGTGAAACGAATGGTAGAACCATGATAGGAAAAGTTGTTAGCGACAAAATGCAAAAAACAATTGTTGTTGTGGTTGAAAGAACCGTAAAGCATCCTAAATATGGTAAAATTATGCGGCGTAGAACCAAATTGCATGCTCACGATGAAAATCAGGTTAGTAAAATTGGTAATACTGTAAAAATTCGTGAGTCAAGGCCCTTATCAAAAATGAAAAGTTGGGTCTTAGTCGAAGTAATTGCATAATATTAACGGTTAATACTTTTAAAATAATAAGAGGGCTGATATAATCAGCAGCCTTTTTCTGGTCGAATTTAGAGCTGGAGAACAAAATGATACAAATGCAGACTGTGCTCGATGTTGCAGATAACAGCGGAGCGCGCAAAGTTATGTGTATCAAGGTGCTTGGCGGTTCACATAGACGTTATGCTCGTGTAGGTGATGTTATTAAAGTAAGCATTAAAGATGCCATTCCACGTAGTAAAGTAAAAAAAGGTTCTGTTATGAATGCTGTTGTTGTTCGTACAGCCCAGGGTGTTCGACGTGATGATGGTTCTTTGATTCGTTTCGATGGTAACGCAGCAGTGCTTTTGAATAACCAGTACGAGCCTATTGGTACACGGATATTTGGACCTGTCACTCGCGAATTAAGAGAGCGGTTTATGAAGATTATTTCTCTTGCCGCTGAAGTATTGTGAGAAGGACAAACTATGAAACGTATTAAAAGTGGTGACACAGTTGTTGTTATTACTGGAAAAAGTAAAGGTCATGTTGGGAAAGTACTTAGTGTGCTAGTTGATAAGGTAGTTGTTAAAGGTGCTAATCTTATTAAAAAGCATGTTAAGCCTAATCCCCAAATTGGACAGAAAGGTGGAATAATTTCGAAAGAAGCCCCTTTGCATGTTTCAAACGTTGCTCTTTATAACTCCGTCACTAAAAAAGCGGATAAAGTTGGTTTTAAGTATCTTGAAAAAGACGGTAACACACACAAAGTCAGATACTTTAAGTCAAATAATGAAGTGGTTGACCTTGTTTAATAGGTGATAGAAATGGCTAGACTTAAACAATTTTATAAAGACAACATTGTCGATATGATGATGAAGAAATTTGGTTACACAAGTGTTATGGAGGTACCCAAAATACAAAAGATCACTTTGAATATGGGTGTTGGAGAAGCAGTGGGTGATAAAAAAGTGATGAATTTCGCTTTGGATGATATGACTAGAATTGCTGGTCAAAAACCTGTTGTAACATTAGCAAAAAAATCTCTTGCAGGTTTTAAAATTCGTGAGGGTTGGCCCATCGGATGTAAAGTAACACTTCGTAGTGAAAAGATGTATGAGTTTTTAGATAGACTTATTACCATTACTCTACCTCGTGTACGCGACTTTCGAGGTCTTAATCCTAAGTCTTTTGATGGAACCGGTAACTATAGTATGGGTATCAGTGAACAAATAGTCTTTCCTGAAATTGATTTTGACAAGATTGATGGTATTAGAGGTCTTGACATCTGTATTACAACTACTGCTAAAACAAACGAGGAAGCAAAGGCTTTATTAGAAGCATTTAATCTTCCGTTGAAAGATAGAGACAGAAAATAAGAAGGGTATAACTGTGGCTAAAAAATCGATGTGTGAGCGTGAAGAAAAAAAAGGACTTCTGGTTGAAAAGTACAGAATTCCTAGGCTTGAATTAAAGCAAATTATAAAGTCTTCTACTGATCCAGATGAAATTCGTGCAGCTCAAGATAAATTACATAAATTGCCTCTTAATTCGAATCCTGTTCGTCATACTACCCGCTGTCAACAGTGTGGTCGATCGCACGCAGTGTATCGTAAGTTTGGACTTTGCAGAATTTGTTTGCGACAGCAATTAATGACTGGAAATGTAACCGGCGGAAGAAAGTCTAGCTGGTAACCCTTTTTTGATTGGAGAACGACTGTGAGTATGCATGATCCGGTTGCTGATATGTTGACCAGAATTCGAAATGGGCAGCAAGCAAAGCATCAAGAAGTGAAATTAACATCATCGCTATTAAAAGAAGAAATAGCAAGAGTTTTAAAAGAAGAGGGCTATATTTCTGATTATATGGTTGAGCTTCTTGAAAATAATTTAAAATCAATGACTGTGCGTCTTAAATATTATCAAGGACGTCCCGTTATTGAAAGAATTAGACGCATAAGTCGTCCTGGTTTGCGTGTATATAAAGGTGCTAAAGATTTGACTGCAGTGCCTGGTTTTGGAATTGCCATTTTGTCTACTTCTCACGGTGTTATGACGAACCTTAAAGCTAAGGTTACGGGTGTTGGTGGCGAAGTGATCTGTGAAGTGGCTTAATATAAGCGAGGATTGATATGTCTAGAGTAGCTAAAGCTCCTATATTACTGCCTGCCAACGTGGAATTTTTAGTTGGTAATAATACAGTAACGATTAAAGGCCCTAAAGGTTCATTAACTCAACATTGTAACAGTCTAGTTAGTGTTACAAAGTCTGAAGACAATGCTAATCAAGTTATTTTTAAACCTGCTTCTAACGACCCGAATGCTTGGGCACAAGCAGGAACAGTTAGGGCACTAATCAACAATATGATTCATGGTGTAACAGCTGGGTTTGAAAAAACTTTAGAATTAGTTGGGGTTGGTTATCGTGCTGCTGCTAAAGAAAAGTCAGTGACTTTGTCTTTAGGATTCTCACATTCGATTGAGTATAACTTGCCTGAGGGTGTGGTTGCTGAGACGCCTAATAACACGACTATCGTTTTGAAGGGTATTGATAAGCAACGTGTAGGACAGGTCGCTTCTGAAATACGTGCATTTAGACCGCCTGAGCCTTATAAGGGAAAAGGTGTTAAATATGCTGGCGAACAGATCATACGTAAAGAAGCTAAAAAGAAATAAGGTGTAAATTATGAATAAGCATCAAGCTCGTGTAAGACGCTCACTTAAGACTAAGGCTATAATCAAACAGTCTAAACGTCCAAGACTAGTTGTTCATCGTAGTGGATCAAATATTTATGCTCAAATTATTGTGACGGGAGAGCACGGTGACGTTGTTATCGCTTCATCTTCTACCTTGGATTCTGAGTTGCGAAGTCAGCTGTTCGGAAACAAGTCTGAGCAAGCGATACAGGTTGGTAAGTCCCTAGCTAATCGCGCAAAAGATAAAAATGTTTCTAGTGTGGCTTTTGATAGAGCTGGTTATAGATACCATGGCCGTGTGAAAGCTTTGGCTGAAGGCGCTCGTGAAGCCGGTTTGATTTTTTAAGGAACAATTATGGCATATGATGATTCAACAAAAACTGATGGCTATCAAGAAAAGTTAGTTTCAGTCACACGTACTGCTAAAGTAGTAAAAGGTGGTCGCGTTTTTGGATTTGCAGTTCTTGTTGTTGTAGGAAACGGTAAAGGAATGATCGGCTATGGTCGGGGCAAAGCGAGAGAGGTACCTATTGCAATTCAAAAAGCAATGGACCAAGCACGAAAAAACATGACTTATGTGTCTTTAGCTGGGACAACCATACATCATGAAATTTCTTGGAACTATGGTGCTTCAAGAGTGTTTATGAAGCCAGCTAGTGAAGGTACAGGAATTATAGCTGGTGGAGCTATGCGTGCGGTGTTGGAAGTTTTGGGTGTTCACGACATTCTTGCTAAAAGTATTGGTTCGACCAATCCTAGTAATATTGTGCGTGCAACTATTGGTGCGTTAACTCATATTGGTACGCCAGATTATGTTGCAGCCAAACGTGGAAAAACTGTGGCTCAAGTAGTGGAAGGTCAATAATGGAAAAGACAATAAAAATTACTTTGGTTAAAAGTCTGATAGGTCGCATACCTAAACATATATTAATTTCTAAACAGCTTGGTCTTAGAAAAATGAATAGTACGGTAGTCCATCAAGATATACCTGCTATTCGTGGACTAATAAATCAAATTTATTATCTGTTGAATATTGAGGAGACTGCACAATGAATTTAAATACGCTTTCTCCTGATTTTGGTTCTAGACCTGCTTCTAAGCGTTTAGGTCGTGGAATTGGCTCAGGTCTGGGTAAAACAA
>JAJZSG010000166.1 GCA_021849905.1 Pseudomonadota bacterium | reverse complement strand
TCCGATCTCATCAGCTATACCACTACGTTTAGCAATAGCAAAAATTGCAAAGCAACCTAATGTCACAAAGCCCATATGAGAAATAGATGAATAGGCGATTAACCGCTTCATATCCTGTTGAACAATAGCTATCAATCCGACATAAACAACCGCTATCAACGACAGGACAACCATAATCGTGGCGTATTGATTGCACGCGTCAGGAACAATGGGTAAAGCAAAACGAATAAAACCGTATGCACCCAATTTCAACAAAATTGCAGCTAACACAATAGAACCACCGGCAGGTGCCTCAGTATGGGCGTCGGGCAGCCAAGTGTGTACCGGAAACATAGGGATTTTAATCGCAAAACCAAGAAAAAAGGCGATAAATATTAACGTTTGAGCGGTCATGCCGAGCTTCACCGCATACAAGGTTTCAATATCGAATGATCCAGCCAGATAGCCTAAATATAAAAAAGAAGCCAGCATTAGCACGGAACCTAGAAAGGTATACAAGAAAAACTTAATGGCCGCATAAATCCGATTATCTGAACCCCATATACCGATTATCAAATACATGGGAACTAAGGTTGCTTCCCAAAATATGTAAAAAACAATGCTATCCAATGCTGCAAACACACCAACCAGCAAACCTTGCATGATCAAAAAAGCAGCTAAGTATTGTGAAACTCGCTTATGAATGCTCGTCCAGGTTGCAAGCATAACAATAAGATTAGTAAATATGCTCAACACGATCATCAACAAAGAAAGACCGTCAATACCTAAGGCATAGCGAATTCCCAGTGCTGGCATCCACGTAATATCCTCAATATACTGCATTTTGTCCATATTCAAATCGAAGTGAACAACCAATGGGATGCACATCAATAACGTTATGATTACCGCTACCAATGACAAATAACGTGATACATCGGGTTTATTGTCATCACCTGACAGAGCAATAAATACACCAGAAATAATGGGAAACCAGATTAATACATTGAGCAAATGATACATACTCTCACCTTCAGCCTAATAACAACCAGCACAAAAATCCAAATAATCCAAATACCATAACAGCAACATAATGATACAAATAACCACTCTGAACCGCTCGAGTTTTTAAAGCAAACCATTTTACTGTGAGGCCTGTTCCATCAACAAGGAAACCATCGATAATTGCCTTGTCACCAATATTGTAGAAAAATTGTCCCAATGCCTTACCGCCTCGAACAAATACAAAATCGTTGAACAAGTCAAAACCATATTTATTTAACAGAATACGGTATGGCCATGAAAATATTTTTGCAAGAAATCCGGGAGTACCAGGCAAAATAATATAAGAAATAAAGGCTAGCAGAATCCCGCCTAGAGTTATCCAAAAAATCTCCGAGCTAAATGCATGGAGCATTGTTGTAAAGGGAGATGCAATCTCATGACTTAATTTAGCCAACACGTTGTGCTCGGGCAAAACAAATACTGCAGACTCCAATAATGATGGTTTCGAAAATAACATTGGCATATACAGTATATAACCGATAACAACCGATGGAACAGCTAGTAGAACCAAAGGCATCCATACAACCCATGGTGATTCATGCAAATGTGATAAAGTATGCTCATCCATACGCGACTGACCATGAAAGGTCATAAAAAATGCCCGAAACGTGTATAACGCCGTAACGAAAGCACCTACTGCAACACAAAAGTAAGCATACTCTGAACCGGGAATTTGTGACAACTTCGCAGCTTCAATAATCGTATCTTTTGAATAAAATCCTGCGAAAGGAGGAACTGCACATAATGCTAAGCTCCCTATCAAAAAGGTAACATAGGTGATAGGCATTTTTTTCCAAAGTCCACCCATTTTTCGCATGTCTTGCTCATGATGCATACCGATAATGACTGAACCCGCACCTAAAAATAGTAAGGCTTTGAAACAAGCATGGGTTATCAGATGAAAAATACCTGCACTATAAGCCGATGCGCCCATCGCAACCATCATATAGCCCAGTTGAGATAAGGTCGAGTAAGCAACTACGCGCTTAATATCATTCATAACCACAGCGATAATACCCGTAAACAGGGCGCCTGTTGCACCGATAACCATCACAACAGACAGCGCTGTCGTTGATAACTCGATGAGCGGTGATATTCGTGCAATCATGAATACACCCGCTGTAACCATAGTAGCCGCATGAATCAACGCCGAAATAGGTGTTGGACCTTCCATTGATTCAGGCAACCACACATGCAAAGGGACTTGTGCAGATTTTCCCATTGCACCGACGAACAGTAGCAGAGACATAACGGTCACTAAAGACCAAGAGTGCTCGCTAAAAAGAATAATTGACTGATTAACTAGCATGGGTACACTTTTGAATACTGTGGTGTAATCAAGGCTTCCAGTATATGCAAACACCAATCCAATACCTAAAACAAAACCAAAATCCCCAACACGGTTAACGATAAACGCCTTCATGCTACCTTGGTTCGCAGATTCTTTATGAAACCAAAAGCCAATCAATAAATAAGAGACTAAACCAACGCCTTCCCAACCAAAAAACAGTTGCAGGAAATTATTTGCCGTCACTAACATCAACATCATAAATGTGAATAATGAAATATAACTAAAGAAT
>JAJZSG010000036.1 GCA_021849905.1 Pseudomonadota bacterium | reverse complement strand
CCGATCTCTTGAAAAAAAGACGTTGGATATGATTGTGGCTAATCAAGTGGGAGAAGGGGTTGGCTTTGATGTGGATGAAAACGAGGTGACCGTTTTAACCAAGCACACCCAGACTCAATTCGCTCTGATGCATAAAATGCGAATTGCGGGTGGTATTATTGCGCTGATTGCAGAAAATATAAAATAATTTATTAAGGAATGGTATGGAGCAAATGATTCAACTTAAAATTCTAGACCCTCGTATTGGTGATTCTATTCCACTTCCAGCATATGCCACAGAGGGTTCAGCCGGTCTGGATTTACGTGTATGTATTGATAAGCCGTTACAAATAGCGGCTCTTGAAACGGTGTTGTTGCCTACAGGGCTGTCTATCTATATTGCTGATCCTGGGTTAGCGGCTGTTATTTTGCCGCGTTCAGGTTTGGGGCATAAACACGGGATAGTATTAGGCAATTTAGTGGGGCTAATTGATTCAGATTATCAGGGTGAATTAAAAGTATCCTGTTGGAATCGAAGTCAGGAGCATTTTACAGTGAACCCAGGTGATAGAATTGCGCAATTGGTTTTTTTACCACTTGTGAAAGTAGGGTTTTCTATTGTTGATTCATTTACCGAAACGAGCCGAGGACAGGGTGGTTTTGGTAGTTCAGGGAGAGCTTAATTTATGAGCCATCATGCTTATCAACACCGTCAAATTATACCCGCTGTTTTTAGGGCCTATGACATTCGAGGGATTATCGGTGACCAGTTAGATGATGATGCCTTTTATACCATTGGACAAGCCATTAGTTGTCGTTTAAAGGCCTTAGGTAGAGGCAATATTCTCTTGGCGCGTGATGGTCGTTTAACCAGCGATAATCTGGCTTGCGCCTTAATGCAAGGCTTGTTAGATAGTGGCATTCATGTTGTTAATTTAGGCGCTGTTGCAACGCCTGTGATGTATTACGCAACCCATGTGTATGGAATTGATAGTGGACTTATGGTGACAGGCAGTCATAATCCGGCTGAGTATAATGGAATCAAAATGGTCCTAGCTGGAAAGACGTTGGTTGAAGCCGATATTCAATTATTGCGCCAGTTGGTTATTCAGGGTGAGTCCATGAAGGGCTCTGGAACATTAACTGAATTTGATATTATGCCGGATTATATTCAGCGTATTGTAGGCGATATTGCGTTAAATCGTCCCTTAAAAGTGGTTGTGGATTGTGGTAATGGGATTGCGGGGCCTATTGTTCCCAAGGTTATACGCGACTTGGGTTGTGAAGTCATTGAGTTATATTGTGATGTGGATGGGCGTTTTCCTAATCATCATCCGGATCCTACGGTTGAGGCCAATTTAATTGATCTTAAAGCCGCCGTTGCCTTGCATCAAGCCGATATTGGTCTGGCTTTTGATGGTGATGCCGATCGTTTAGGGATTATTACTAATCAAGGCGAGTTGATTTGGCCTGATCGGTTGATGATGTTGTATGCTCAAGATGTTTTGGCTCGTAATCCTGGCGCTACCATTGTCTATGACGTGAAATGTTCGTCTCATTTGGCTGATGTGATAACCAAAGCAGGCGGTATTGCGAGAATGTGTCCAACGGGACACTCGATCGTTAAAGGCGTGATGAAAGAAGAGGATGCGGCGCTAGCGGGTGAGATGAGTGGGCATTTATTTTTCAAAGACCGCTGGTATGGCTTTGATGATGCGCTTTATAGTGCCTGTCGTTTATTAGAGATTGTGAGTCATCACGCCGATACGGTGAGTCAGCAGTTTTTAGCCATTCCAAACAGTATTAATACACCGGAAATCAAAATTCTTATTGCAGATGATAAGAAATTTAGCTTTATGCAGCGCTTTAGTCAGGAAGCGTTATTTCCAGGGGCTGAGCTCATTACCATTGATGGTTTGCGTGTGGAGTTTCCTGATGGGTGGGGACTGGTGCGTTCATCTAATACAACGCCCTGTTTAGTGGCTCGTTTTGAAGCGGAGGATCATGTAAGTTTGGATAGGATTCAGGCATTATTTAAAACGCAGTTGCATAAGGTCGATGAGAGTTTGACTATTCCGTTTTAATGGTTGTGGCTTGTTGTGCTTTACATGCAAACCTGTCAGGCAATTGTTTGTCACCCTGATAGTGGTGCCACAAGGTAAAGCACGACATGCAAATCTTGATGATTTTGCTGTCTTGATATTATTTTTTCCTGATAATGTATTGCTAAGTGATTCTGCGCGCATAAACTTTTAATGTATTCCGGATGATGACAAAATCGCGCGCTACTTTGTAAAAACCAAGGTTCTTCTGCACTTATTTCAGTACTAAATATAAATAAGCCTGATGGTGTGATGTGGCTTTTAATCAGTCGAAATAAGCTGTCCATATCACCAAAATAGGGCAAAACATCCGCGGCAACAATCAAATCATAGGTTTGTTGATTTTGCTCTAAATAGGCGATTAAATCAGCCTCCACCAATTTATCGTAAACGCCTTTTTCTCTTGCCTGAACGAGCATTTTTTTTGCAATATCAACGCCCGTTAAATGATCGCTCAACTCCTTTAATCCCGCACCACATAATCCTGTTCCGCAACCGAGATCCAGTGTGTTTTTGTATCGGTTCAAACCCTGACGATGTAAGACTTTAACCATGTGTTGAGGAAGCGTGTATTTTAACGTACTTTGCATATGCTGATCATAATTTAGCGCGTAGTTATTAAACAAATGACTGACATAATCTGAACAAGGTTCGGGGTGCTTGTTATCGCCTGTGAGTGCGTGCAACATAAATCGGCAGGCCGTATCATTTGGGTTGGCTGCTGTTGCTCGCTGGAGTAGTTTAATGGCTTGTGGCTTATCGTTTAATCTGGCTTTTATTGCGGCCAAATTGGTTAAAGCCGAAAAGTGGTCATCTTTTTGAGCTAAAATCGCTTCAAAATGTTGTGTTGCCTCGGCCAAATGACCCAATGCCATTTGAGCTACACCACTGTTATAATTATATTCAATATTTTGGGGGTTTTGTTTTAGTAATACATCATAATGCATCAGCGCGTTTTCAAAGCGGTCATGATGGATGAATGTCGCGGCGATGTTGTTACGAGCCTCAAGATGGTCAGGGTCTATAATGAGCGCTTTCGTGAAATAATCAATGGCGACTTGCCCTTGTTTACGCTTTAGGGCAATGACGCCGAGGTTAGTTAATGAAAAAACATGCGAGTCGTGAAGGGCGATGACCTTTTGAAAGGCGTTTTCCGCCTTATCCAGTAAGTTGTCGTCCAGATACAATACGCCTAGATAAAATAGTGCATCGATATGTTGAGGTTGTAGCGCCAGTACGTTATTAAATTGTTTTTTTGCAGCCTCTAACTCATGGTGCTTTAATAAAAGTAATCCCAAATTGTAATGCGCCACAACGAAATCCGGTTTGGTCAGAAGCGCTTTGTGATAATGGTTTAATGCGTCTTCATACTGGTTTTGTAAGGCGTAAATACCGGCAAGATTATTATGCGCTTGAGCGTAATGCGGATCTATTTGTAAGGCTTTCTGGTAATGGGTTATCGCCTTTGCATAATGGTGTTGTTTCTTGTAAACATTGCCCATATTATTGTGAATATTGGTGTCTTTAGGGTTTAGAATAAGGGCACGATCTAGACAGGCAATGGCTTTGTCCATATCATTTTGAAGCGCTAAGGCTACGCCTAAAAAATGCAAGCAATCAATGTGGTCGGGTGCTTCGACCAATAGCTGCTCGTAAGCTTGAATGGCTTCAGTTAATTGGCCTTGTTGTTGAAGGGCATGCGCTTTATTAAATTTCAACTCAATATTCATAGTTGCTTTAATTGTTCATGTAATTGGTTTAAGGCAATGGCGCGATGACTAATGGTATTTTTAATATTTGGTGATAACTCAGCTGCCGTTTTTTCGAATTCAGGTAAATAAAATACCGGATCATAACCAAAGCCTGACGTGCCTTGACGTTTAAGTTGAATCATTCCATGGCAAAATCCAGTGGCAATTAAAGGCGTAGGGTCGTTGGCATGTTGAACCAGTGCGAGTGCGCAATAATAATAAGCCTGTCTTCGCTCTATGGGGATGTTTGCAAGGCGTGAGAGTAAGTAATCGATGTTATCGTCATCACTGGCCTTTAAACCGGCAAAGCGTGCTGAATAAATACCAGGCTCACCATTTAATGCATGAACCACCAAGCCGGAGTCATCGGCAAGGGCCGGTTGATTGCTGTGCAGGCTTGCGTGTCGTGCTTTTAAAATAGCATTTTCGATAAAACTTAACCCGGTTTCATCAATGGCTGGGATACCGAGTGTAGCTTGTGAAATGCAATGAATCGATGGTAATAACGCCTGTAATTCGAGGATTTTACCCGCATTATGCGTGGCTAAAATGAGTGTATTCATAGGGCTCTCTTATGGGGATGCAGTTAAAGTACCGGCTTAATTTATCTGGGTCTAAAACCAATTCCTGTTTTTTATTTTTAGCTAATGTTTTAATAAACCGTTCTATTTTTAATGCTTCCGATTTGCATTCAAAGGTTGACCAGCATTGCGCGATACGTTCCGGTTTAAAACTTCGTGTGAATTTGCACTGTCCTGTGCCACTACAGTGTGATTCAAAACGGCGTAACACATCGGTTGTATAACCGGTGTAATAGCGCGCGCCCATACACTCGAGAATATAAACATAGTAGGTTGAAGAACTCATTATATCGTGTTTTTTAAGCAATTCTAAACGAGAATACCATATTTTTTCACTTTATCGATGCCAATGCACTACAATAGGCTCCAAAACCCTAAGTTTCCCAAACCGGTTTGTAATACGTAAATCGAGAGCGAATAGCGTGATAAGAACAATCCTGTATTTTTAAGCACACGGGGTGCAGGCCATGTTTTTGCTTTATACAGACTAAATAGGGCTATCAATATCAAGCAAATGATGAGTAGCCCCATCGTATCCAACGCCTGATTGAATAAACTAAAGGTATACCCTTGTTTTAAAAAATACGCAGCCGTTGTCAGCATCATAAAAGACGGCCCTCGGCTATCCTGTCGACTAATCAAGAAGCCGGATACCGCAAATAAAAGTCCAATGGAGCCATAGGCAATGATGACGCTCAATGGGATAAGAAAAAGCACGCTCAAAAGATATAAAATAGATAATGACTGCGTGCTGATTTGGTCGGGCTTAATGGCGTTAAGAAAACCTTTAATTAAAATAAAATTAATCAGAATATCGAGATGAAGGCCAGGTTTTACCGATAGGTCTATACAGGTGATAAGGAGTGCTGCAATAAATAGGCGGGTACTTAATGTAAAGTGTTTTGCAGTGCCTGCCACGAAGAAAAAGAGTGGGGCTGCCATGCGACCAATAATGCGAAGCCATGTCTCGTCTGCCCAATGGTAGTAACCGAAATGGTCGATGGTCATGGTGATGACGGCTAGAATCTTGAGCAAATCATGGGTGTTGATTTGGCCGTTGTAGTGTTTTAATTTTGAAAAACAAGGCTCCATGCCCTCTAATGCCCAGTTGCCATTAAGGCATTGGCGACTTTAGATTGATTTTTTTTACCCAATATTTGGCAAATTCTATCGCTTGCCTCGAGCAGTTTATAAATATCAACGCCTGTTTTTATTCCTAAGCCATGCATCAGATACAGCACGTCTTCTGTAGCCACGTTACCTGTAGCCCCTCGTGCATAAGGGCAGCCGCCAAGCCCTGCAGCCGAACTATCAAAGCGATGAATGCCAAGCTCAAGGGCTGCGTAAATGTTTGCGATGGCTTGTCCATAGGTATCATGAAAATGCATGGCGATTTGATTAAGTGGCATCATTTTTTTTAAGGCATTGATGAGTGCCAGGGTTTGTTTTGGCGTGCCCACACCAATCGTGTCAGCGAGACTGATTTCATCCACTCCAAGTTTGAGCAGCTTTTCTGCAACAGGTACGACCTGTTCGGGGGTGATGTATCCTTCGTAGGGGCAACCTAGCGCGCAGGAAATATAGGCGCGAACCGAAATATTTCGTTGTTTGGCTAGGATCATCACGGGTTCGAAGCGTGTGATGCTCTCGGCTATTGAGCAGTTGATATTGCGAAAATTAAATTGTTCGCTTGCGGCTGTGAATATCGCGATATGTTTGACACCGGCTGCTAGTGCTTTTTGCATGCCTTGTTCATTGGGGATTAATGCTGAAAAATGAACGTCATGGGGCTTATCAATCGCGTGAAAAACCGCCTCACTATCTGCCAGTTGCGGGATGGCTTTTGAGGAAACAAAGCTTGTGACTTCAATGTGTGTTAGGCCACTTTGGGTGAGTGAATTGATAAAGTCGACTTTAGTTTTGGTGCTGACAAAATTGGATTCATTTTGTAAACCATCACGAGGGCCGACTTCAATAAGGGTGACATCGGAGGGCGCATTCATGGTTTATCAATCTCCAGTGAGACGAGTTGTGCGCCTTCATTCACTTGCGTGCCGATATCGTAAAAAATATCAACCAGCAACCCATCAGTAGGGGCTGTGATCGTGTGCTCCATTTTCATGGCTTCTAATATCATTAAACAGTCGCCTGCTTTAATCCGTGCGCCTTTTTTCTGAGGAATGGCCACCACGGTTGCGGGCATTGGTGCGGTTAGTGAATTTGCAGTCTGATTGGCATGGATTGAAGTCGTATGTTCATTCACTTTTTCAACAATTAATGAACCATCATGATGGTAAATGCAGCATTCATTAAGCCGTTGTTCAACATATGCGTGATGCTGCTGGCTGCCATCGTCTATTTTTAATTGATTTTTGTCTAGATGAATTCGCCATAAACGCGTTGTATTATCGTGCTGGAGCTGTACGGTATTTGCATCAATGGGCGTGACTTCAATGGAATACGTCATACCATCGATAAGATAACGTGCAGTCCAATGGCTTGTTAAGTGCATTTGCCACGCAAAGGTATCAATGAGTAGGGGGTCTTGTTGAGACCTGGTTTGTAAATAGTCAAAACAGGCGGCCAGATTCAGTGCAATGATTGGGTCTGGCTTTGCCATCTCAATGGATTGATTTTGTAGAAAATTAGTGGACAATTCGGCACCAATGAACATTGGGTGCGTGATGATGGCTTGTAAAAAGGGGATGTTGGTCTTGATTCCACCGATATAATACTGCGCGAGTGCACGGTTTAAACGCTGTCTGGCCTCATCGCGAGTCTCGCCCCAACAAATGAGCTTTGCAAACATCGGATCGTAATGCTGGCTAATTATCGCCTGCGCCTTAGCGCCATTATCAATTCGTATACCAGCGCCCACGGGTTCGTTTAAAACACGAATCTCGCCAATAGCGGGCATAAACGCATTGAACGGGTCTTCGGCATAAAGCCTGCACTCAATGGCATGACCTTGGGCTTTAATTTGGTTTTGTTTTAAAGGTAGCTTTTCACCGGCTGCAATCCGTAATTGCCATTCAACGAGGTCAAGTTGCGTTATCATTTCCGTAACGGGATGCTCCACCTGCAAGCGCGTGTTCATTTCCATGAAATAAAATTGATGCTCACCCAGAACTAGAAATTCCACGGTTCCAGCACCTCGATAATCAATGGCGCGAGCGACTTCAATGGCAGCGTTTGACATGCGCTGTCGAAGGTCTGTTGATAAATGAGGTGCAGGGGCTTCTTCTATGATTTTTTGGTGTCGGCGTTGAATGGAGCAATCGCGTTCGAAGAGATGCACAACCTCGCCATGGTTATCGGCCATGATTTGAATTTCGATGTGACGTGCATCCGTCAAGAGTTTTTCTATTAACATAATCTCATCAGCAAAATAGGCGAGACTTTCACGGCGTGCACCAGTGAGGGCTGCGGCAAATTCTTCACGGGTGTATACTGCACGTATGCCTTTCCCTCCGCCCCCACTAGCGGCTTTCAATAAAACAGGGTAGCCAATTTTTTCTGATTCAGCTAATAATCGGACATCGGATTGATCCAATCCATGATAACCGGGTGTTAGGGGAACCGCGGTGTGCTCCAATTGCTGTTTAGCGCGTTGTTTTGAACCCATGATGTCTAGTGCATGAATGGATGGACCAATAAACACGATATTTGCTTTCGCACAGGCTTTCGCAAAGTCTGCGTTTTCAGATAAAAATCCATACCCTGGGTGGATGGCTTCAGCCCCTGATTCGATAGCTGCGTGAATGATGGCCTCGATATTTAAATAACTCTCGCATGAAGGTGCCTCACCCACACAGTAGGCTTCATCAGCAAGCGACACATGCAAACTATCACGCTCGATGGATGAGTATATAGCGACACAGGCAATCCCTAATCGATGTGCCGTTTTAATCACTCGACAAGCAATTTCGCCACGATTGGCAATGAGAATTTTATTAAACATAACCTAGCTCCACCTGGGCGTTTCTTTATTTAAAAAAGCATGCAGCCCGATTTGCGCCTCTGTTGATGCGCGTTGTTTGGCGATGAGGGTTGCGGTGATGGCTTGCAATGCATCGTCAATGGGTAATGACCCCACCTGGCGAACTAAGGCTTTGGACGCAGGAACAGCCGTTGGCCCGTTTTGTGAGAGAGCGGTTACAACTTGATTCGTGAAAGTTAAGAGTTCATCGTCAGGCACACAGTGGTGTATGAGTTTAAGGTCAAGCGCACGCTGAGCATCAAAGGCTTCGGCCGTCATAAATAACCCGGTTGCTGCACGCTCACCGATGGCCTTAACGACGTATGGACTAATGACCGCGGGAATTAAGCCTAATTTAACCTCTGAGAAACAAAAGCGTGCCGATACGGCGGCAATGGCAATATCACATGCAGCAATGAGTCCCGCACCACCGCCAAAGGCCGCCCCTTGAACCATGGCGATGGTGGGTTTGGGGCTTTGATAGAGCGTGTATAAGACGTTAGCCAGGATGTTGGCATCGGCCAAATTTTCATCAAAGCTAAATTGAGCCATGCGTTCCATCCAGGCTAAATCAGCACCGGCTGAAAAATGACGACCATTGGCTTTTAAAACAATCACGCGAGTGTGTTTGCAGGCGACGGCCTCATCCAGTGCGATTTGCAACTGAGCCAGCAGGATATCATCAAAGGCATTGTGTTTTTCAGCACGATTAAGCGTGATGGAGTAAATAGGCCCTTGTCTTTCGCTAAGCAATCCAGTCATTGGATTTATCCTCAGTGTCCTGATACAACGAATCCTATGAATTGTATTCGCTTTTAGATAAATATCAATCCGATGATGATTTGTATTTTTGTTCTTTAGGGCTTAACGCACAACGTCTAATGTTAAAGTTGAGTGATTCTGGTTTTCTTTCCACTGCTCAAACAAAGCCATTTTTTCTTCGGGACGTTTGTCTGGTGACACGCATGCGATTAGCGATTCAAATTGAGTTAAAACCTGATTTGCACCTTTCGTATCATGCTGTTCCAGCAACGTATTTAACTCACTTAATAGTCGGTCTTTTTCAACGGTCATATTGTTTATCAAGTCAGTAGGGCACCATCCTAACATCATGCTTTCATCCAAAAAAGGGATTAATTTAAGATTAACTCGAGAAATCATGGTTTGTTCAATGATTGATGCGATGCATGTTAAAGCACTGGCCATTTTATCATCAAATCTATCCGTATTGATGACTAAAAATATCATTTTAGGTAATATTTCATGAGAGATAAATGCATGCAATTCGTTACTATTAAAGACTTCTCTTAATAATTCGGCATAATCGATGTTCGTGCACTGAAATGAGGCCAAGACTGTCTCATTAATCAAATCAAATTCTGACTTTTCCATCATTCTGTTATATTGCGTCTCGGCTAATATGCCTAAGCGATGAAGGCTCTCTTCGAGTGTACGATATCGTTGTTGATAAACGGGATAGCTTAAATTAACACCAACTTTTGGAAGTGCTCTGTATAGGCTTAGCATGATTTATGTCACCCATTAATTGATCTTATAATATGCATCTTATCAAAAATATCTATTTAGTGTCAAATTTTATACAGCAATAGGATGCGAATAAAAGTCTCATCAAATAATAGGCTAGCTTGAGCGTGGTGTAAGGTACCCTGTCAGCGCTTAATAAAGCCATTGACTGGGGGATAAATTGATAGCTGTAAGATGAAGCGTAAGCCATTAAACCAGTTAATGTATTAGTTTTTTCTCACTAGTTTCTTCAGAATTAGGTTCAAAGTCTGCTTTTAATTTGGTAAGCGTTTCTTTTATCTCCAATGAATTTTGGTGACTTTTAGAGTATTTAAAAGGTTTGAAAGTGCTGCCAAATTTTTGATTACAGAACTTTATAAAATCATTAAGCATGTATTTAATCTGGTCTTTAAAGTGCATGTTATCTGGAGTTTTATTTATCGCATTTTCAAAGCGTATTATTATATCAGTCGTAGTTTCCGTGATTTTTGAATCCATATTATCAATATGTTTATCTATATTGCTAAAAGGATTTGAAAGAGCATCAGACTTGAGCAGGTAATCTGTCTCTTGAATGTCACAAGTCGTGCTAGTTATGGCATTATACAAAGCATTTGAAAAGTAATAAATGGGGGGGGGCGAATAGGCAAATTCTCTAAATACAACCTAGATCCCACTATTTCATCAAGTTTAGCCTTCATGGTTTCTAATTTTTTAAGTAATGTTCCTAGATTTTCATTTAACTTTGTTAGTTCTTTTTTCTTTATCTCTTGTTCTTCCTTTGCTTTCAAACATGATGTATCGTGTTCTGCATCGTTATTTTTTTCCTCGATATTGCTTGCTTGTGCGCTAGATTCCGCAATGATCACAGGAGCCGTTGGCTTACTTGATTCGTTGGTTGTTTCGGACGACTCAGCTTCAGGAGCACTTAATGACTCCACCACCCCTGCATTGCGTAATTCTGATATTATCTGCGAGTCATTCATTTCAATGGCGTACTTCAGAACCTTTGAAAAGAAATGAGCTTTATCAGGAGTGACTATAGACCTAGCTATTGTAGGACATAGCTTGAAAAATGCATACACTGCAGGAATATTCTCTGCTGTAATGGCATGGTTCAGAACGTCATATACAGTATTAGAATCATTAAATTGCATTATTTCCCCCCAAAAGCCGCATAAATCAGCTTCTTTGGTATTAAGCAGCGCATTAAGGAAATTTATATTTTTTGTGAGGCATGCAGCGGGTAAAACACTACCTTCAGGTTTAGCTCCCTGCTCAATTAACCAGTTGAAGGCAAATTCATTAACTGGGTTACATGTTGTCAATAATAAAAATTCTTGAATACTCGTATTGGAACATGTGCTTATATTTAAACCTGATGAAGTCTTTTCTTTTATCCATTCATTGTCACCTCGGACAATGGCGTAAAATAACTGTGTTTTATCATCTTTACCATAGGTAACACCTAGTTTCGAAGGATCCTGTAATGTAATCCATTCCTTTGTTTGTTCCATTGCTTCAAAGTTAGATCGAACATCTTCTAGATGTTGATTCCTGACATAAAGATTCGTTTCCATGACCAAACCATCATAATTGTTATAAGCGGAGAGAATTAAATTAGCCAAAGACTCCGTATTCGTAAATATTTCCCCAGGCAAATGATTTGGATCAACCAGTATCCATTTTTTTCAGACGAATCATAGCATAGCGTGATTCTATGATTAGCACTCGACAAACCTAGCCCAAAGGAATGATGACCAATATGATTTTCCAGCGTGTCCAGATATTGTTTTAACTCTGTTTTGTCATATGCACCCGAATGACAATTTAATAACACAGGCAGATTATGGCCGGAATCTGATATAACTGGACGAGTAATTTGCATTGTTTTATCAGCATCTTGCGATCGAACGGTCTTTTCGTTTTCAAATAAATCTTTGTAATTTATAGTTTTTTGATACAATATTATACCGTCAAAAAAAGCCGATATATCAACGATGAGATCGCGAATTTGATTTGCTTTTTCCAAATCTCCTTGTTCTCGCAGCTCTCTTTGTTGAGCTCTAAGCTCTGCAAAATCATTTTTGAATTGTTCGACGGACATGTTTTTAATGACATGCAAGCGATTATTAAATGTTTGTAAATCGCTAGCTAAAAAAGCTTGTATAGTCATTTGGCTTATACCAAAACAATGTCCCTGATCACCCGTTTTATATCCGGACTTATCTTCTCCACTGACATTCATGCCTTGACCAACTGCGTTGATACGCTCAACTAACCATTTTTGACCGTCTAATGGCTCAAAGGAGTATACAGCCATCTGGCAGATATCATCGATTAGTCTATCATCAGGATTTGTTTGCATCAGGTACTCGATCATGGAAATTCGAGATTTTAAGCTTTGTAAGGCAGGTACAGAATTAAAACATCTTGTTAATAATGCAATAAACTCACCAGAATTTTTTTTTTCTTTTTTGTTTATCAAGCAAAAGCTGGCGTTCATCAGCACTCAGCTCATTTGATTTTTGGGTTGTTTGGAGCAACTCAGAGTTTGGATTGATTGGTGCTGGCATGATTATTTTCTTGATTAATGACGTTAATTAAAGCATAGTAAATGAATTAAAAAAAATCTTTTTGTTTTTTTTTGCTTTGTTCGTATGAGTGCTTAAATATCGCCGATGTTACGTTTTTTCAGGCAAGATAAGCATTCGTCAGCTAATGTTGAAGCATTATTTATTTAATTTTAGTGATGTTGGTGTGATTGGATTATCGTATTACGCAATATAAGCCTGTAAACAGCCGATCGGTGATTATTTTTGATGTGCTCTGGGGATTATTTGATTATTTTGGCGACTTCTAACTCTGTTATGCCGGACGATAATAACGCTTGACTGATTTTTCCCGCTCTTCTTTCCATGTTTGGGGTTTAAATTTAGGTAGCTCAAGAAAAATCAACTCTAATCCACCCAATATTTTGGCATGGTCTTTGATATTGATGGTTTTGTAATGATGAAACCATTCGTCGGTCTCTTTATCAAATATGGCATTAATCAGTGTTGGAATGCGGGGACTTTGTTCGGATGTTAAATATTCCAGTGTGTCAATCGGCTCTGGCAAGGGCAGGAGGCTATTGAGAAAGCTTTTAATTAAACCAATATTACAGTCAAAGATTTTTTTAAACACAATATCTGTTTTGGGGTCTAAAAACCGTGATGGCTTGAGCATGATGTAAACTAACGGATGGTTATATTAGAAATAAAATTTTTCCAGGATAAAATATCAATCTGGTTAATTTTTCGGGTCATATCACCACCGTAAACCAATAGACTCAGGAGAGGGCAATCAACGATGGTCTTTTGTAATCTTTGCAGGCCTGATAATTGCTCCATATTGATTGTCATACCTGACTTGGCTTCAATAGCAACCAATTGATTGGATTTCTCAATTAATAAATCAATCTCTAATCCAGCATGTTCCCGCCAATAATAAATGGGAGCGCGTTTTGCCTGCGCATAAAAAGATTTGATGACTTCCGTGATAACAAATCCTTCAAAAATGGCGCCGCGACTGGCATGAATAGCCAAGTGTTCCGGTGATTCAATTTGTAATAAATGACTCACAATAGCTGTGTCATAAAAATACAATTTACTGCGTTTACTGAGTCTTTTTTTATAGTTTTTATAAAAGGGTTGTAATCGAAAAACAATGTAACTAGCCTCTAATATACTGAGCCAGTGCATCACATTGGTTTGAGACATTCCTAAAGCAGACGCAATGTTGCTTGCATTAAATTCTTGCCCATGTTGTCCCGCGCAATATTTTAAAAACAGCTGGAATTGTGATAAATCACGAACATTGACAAGACTCCTGACATCACGCTCTAAATACGTTCGAATGTAACTATCGTACCAAAGTGTAGTGGGTATCTTTTCGTGATAAGGTCTCGGATATGCCCCATGATAAAGGTATTCACATAGCGATAAATCATCAGAGGTGTTATCTGACTGATATTCAAAGTAAGTTAATGGCAATAATTCAAGAATTGCTGCGCGTCCCGCTAATGTTTGGCTTGTTTTTTCAGCCAGTAAAAAATTTTGTGAGCCAGATAAAATGATTTTTTTCGGTTTTCCAATATCCACCATTTCTTGAATATAGGAGAATATATCGGGATAGTTTTGTGCCTCATCAATAATTAACCCTCGAGAGCCAGACGCGAGTAGACCACGAGGATCGGCCTTTGCTATCAGGAGTTGATCAGGTGACTCCAAACTAATATAAAGATAATCAGGAAAAGATTGTCTCAAAAGCGTCGTTTTTCCACTTTGCCTAGGTCCAGTTAATACGGTGACAGGAAAGTTTGAAACGGCTTCAAACAACGCATCCGTCAGTTGACGTTTAAACATCATTAATCCAGTTTTAGTAGTATTCGAATCACTGGATTATAGCATGCAAAAATGTAAGTTCCCAAATTACAGTTGGGAACTTACATTGTGGTGCGCCGGGCACGGCGCAAATTTAGGCAGTGAAAGTCCGCTGTGGGCTGACTCAAACTGGTCCACTAGCCGCGAGCAAGGGTGTCCATCGTGAGGTGGGATCTGAAGGAAGCTTAAGG
>JAJZSG010000165.1 GCA_021849905.1 Pseudomonadota bacterium | reverse complement strand
AATAGGGATTTTTAAATATTTTGTGTTTTTTTTAAAAATTCCGCTTGCTTACGCGCGCGGCTCGGGTTAGTCCGAGCTCCCTGACAGGCACTTACCCGGCGATTGTGACAGGATACAAAAATTACTATCATTACAATCTATGGTCTAGACTAAATAGGTAACATTACAATCTAACTTAATCTTAAGGAAAATCACATGAACAATAAAATAATCTGGTTATCTGCTATTGCGTTATCCATGTCAATAAACCAAGTGTCTTTTGCAGAAACGCATCACTACCATTACATGACGAGTGAGCGCTATGAAAAATTAACTCAAAAACTTGATCTGTCACCCGAACAAAAAACAAAGATCAACAGCATTGTTTCAACGACAAAAGCCAGTTTAAAATCTAAATATAAAGACATGAGAGGCATTCAAAAACAGCTCAACGAGTTGGCTGATTCAAATAAAATGGACGAAAGTAAAGTTAACGCCTTAATCAATAAGAAAAAAGAGTTAGTAGGTGAAACGTCTAAATTACGCATCACATCCAGACACGAGATTTACTCCATTTTAACAGAACCACAACGTGCTAAATTATCAGCTATGATTGCGAAATGGAAAGCTGAACACATGAAAAAACACTAAGAACTCTTATCTTCTCCCAGTTTGGGAGAAGATACTCGTCGACACTCAAAAAAATCCGTCAATAACTTGGCGCTTTCAGATTGTAAAATACCTTCATCAATTTGCACCTGATGGTTTAAAAATTGGCCTTGTAATAAATTATAAACAGAACCCGCAGCCCCCGCTTTTAAATCACGTGCGGCAAAAACCAAACGCTTAACCCTTGCATGAATGATTGCGCCAGCACACATACAACACGGCTCTAGCGTAACATACAATGTCGAATTGTTCAGACGATAATTATTGACCTGTCTCGCTGCATTCCTAATAGCGATGATTTCAGCATGAGCGGTTGGATCACAATATTGTAATACTTGATTCCAACCACGACCCAATACCTGTTGATGCTCATAAACGAGTATTGCACCAACCGGCACTTCGTTTTCATCACGGGCAAAGCAGGCCAGATCAAATGCTTGTTGCATCCAGTATGCGTCATTCATTCCCATTCGATAGTTGCCGGTGGCTTACCCGAAATATCATAGGTTACCCTTGAAACACCAGACACTTCGTTGATTATACGATTAGAAACCCGCCCTAAAAAATCCCAAGGCAATTGCGCCCAATGAGCGGTCATAAAATCAGACGTTTCAACAGCACGTAAACAAATCACATAATCATAAAGTCGACCATCACCCATAACGCCCACGCTTTTAACAGGCAGAAATACAGCAAAGGCTTGACTCACCTTGTTGTAAAGACCTGCCATACGCAATTCAGCAAGAAAGATGGCATCAGCCTGACGCAAAATGTCAGCATACTCTTGCTTGACTTCTCCCAATATGCGAACACTTAAGCCTGGTCCTGGAAAAGGATGTCGATAAACCATTTCATAAGGTAGACCTAATTTCAACCCGATTTGACGAACTTCATCTTTGAATAATTCGCGTAAAGGCTCTAATAATCTAAGTTTCATAACATCAGGTAAGCCGCCTGCATTATGATGCGATTTAATGACATGTGACACACCTGACTGATTCACCATCGCTGATTCAATCACATCAGGATAGATAGTACCTTGCGCAAGCCATACCACATCGGATAAACGAGCGGCTTGTTCATCAAAAACCTCTATAAATGTTCTACCTATAATTTTACGTTTTTCTTCAGGACAAGTCACTTGTGCAAGCGCTTTTAAAAATCGCGCTGATGCATCAACAGTAATGATTTTAATACCCATATACTGACTAAACATTGCCATGACTTCTGTAACTTCATTAAGACGTAACAGCCCATTATCAACAAACACACAAATCAATTGGTCGCGAATAGCACGGTGTAAAAGAGCTGCGACAACAGATGAATCAACACCACCAGAAAGGGCAAGTAAAACGGTTTGATTACCGACTTGATGTTTAATTTTTTCAATCGATTGCTCGACAATCTTTTCAGCATTCCAATTCATTTGCGCACAACAAATATCCACAACAAAACGCTTCAAAATACGCAAACCCTGAACCGTGTGCGTAACTTCAGGGTGAAATTGTAATCCGTACCAAGGTCGACATTCATGTACTATGCCTGCAATAGGCGCATTCGGCGTTTTACAAATGGTTTTGAATCCTGGCGGCAATGCCGTTACTTTATCTCCATGACTCATCCATACATCTAGTAAAGCAGAACCATCAGGCATGACTCTATCTTCAATATCAGTCAATAATGCACTGTGCTCATGAAGCATTAGTTCAGCATAACCATACTCACGAACGGAAGATGATTCAACCTGCCCTCCCAATTGAATAGCCATAGTCTGCATGCCATAACAGATACCCAGTATAGGATAATCAGACTCAAAGAGCCAAAGAGGTGCTCGAATCGTATCATGACAAGTTGTTGATGAAGGGCCACCGGACAAAATAAAACCGCACGGCTCTAAATGCTGTAAGTCCGCTAAACTCACGTCATTTCGATGAATTTCACAGTAAACCCCGATTTCACGGATACGACGCGCAATCAATTGGGTATATTGAGAACCAAAATCTAGAATAATAATGGATTTCTTTTTTATATTTTTCA